>NZ_JBIWAE010000011.1:0-227407 GCF_044759865.1 Streptomyces sp. NPDC099050
GCCGCCGCGATCTGGCACAACCACAAGACCCGCCAGCCGGTCACACGATCACTGATCGCCTACGACCACTGATCATTCGGAATGACTCGTCTAGCGAGGGCATCTCCTCCGATGCCGTGGGCCGCTTGTCTCCGCTCGGGCGCTTGCGCAGCGCGATCCGCCGCTCGCGGGCCGGGCGCAGGTGGGGGCGGGGCAGCGATATCGACCTGTGGCAGCAGGCGCTGGGGTTCGCGGCGCTCGGGTTCCTGACGCTGGTGCCGCTGCTGATCGTTGTGTCGGCGGCCGATCCGGCGAGCGGTCGGGGGTTCGCGCAGTGGCTGGGAGACGGGCTCGGCGTCTCCACGGCCGCCAGGGGGGAGATCGAGCGATTGTTCGCCCTGCCGGGCCAGGCGTGGCGGACCACGACGGCGTTCGGCCTCGCCGTGCTCGCCGTATTCGGTCTGTCGTTCGGAGCGGCGGTGCAGTGCGGCTACGAGAAGATCTGGGATCTGCCCCCGGCCCGCTGGTGGGCCAGGTGGCGGCACGTACTGTGGCTCGCCGTCCTCATCGGGATCCTCTTCCTGTCCGCGATCACACCCCTGTGGCGGGACTCCTCGGCCCGCGGAGCGGTCACGGTGCTGAGCGGCACCCTGTTCTTCTGGTGGTCCCAGCGGCTCCTGCTCGGCGGCAGGGTCGCCTGGGCCACCCTGCTGCCCGGGGCGGTCGCCACCATGCTCGGGCTGCTCGGCCTCAGGCTGTTCTCCAGACTTGTGTTCTCACCGCTGATCGCATCCAGCGCCGTCACCTACGGCCCGTTCGGAACCGTCCTGGTCATCCAGTCCTGGCTCGTCGGCGTCGGAGTCGTCGTATTCGGCGGCGCCCTGGCAGGCCGACTGCTCCACGACGAGGCCCCCCGCCTGGCACGCGCGCTGAAACGGCGAGACTGAGGTCCGGTCGTCAGAACAGGAGAACCCTTGCGGCCTGACATGACCGCTCGGCAGGCAGGTGGGAGAATTTCACTAACACGGGTAAAGCGCGCGTACGTGTGCGTCCATCCCGATACAAGGACAGCAGGTCAGGCCATGACCAAGCAACCGAAGCCGTCCCAGCCCCGCGATGGCGAGGGCATCAGCCGGCACAAGGGGAAGCAGCACGGCTGGTCTCCGGATGTGGACGAGACCCACCAGGAAGAGAACCCCAGCGCGCACCGCTCCTTCCACCCGGAAAAGTACGCTCCCGACAAGGGCCCCGGCAGAACGATCTCCAAGGAAGAAGCGGGCAACCCCCACGGCAACCCCTCCAAGAGCATGGGCGCCCGCGGGGAGGATCAGAGCAAGGGGTCCGGAGCCAAGGGCATGCACGACCTCGGCCCGCGAGGCCGCTCACAACGCCCCAGCGGAACCAAGGACGCCTCCGCCTCCACTGGTGTTGACCCCCAGGACCCGCCCGGTATACGCAGCGCCGGATAGCGCGCTCACAGGCGTCGGTCGTTTCTCGACGGCGGCCCGAACGTACGCAGGTGCCGCCCGGCGCCAAGGCGGGCCCCGCCCCAGTGACGGTGAGCGGCGGATGAACCATGCCAACGTCAAGCCGTGAGGTGTTCGGCGCACCGTGCTGGGTCAGCCTGATGGCCCAGGACCTTGCCTCGGCTCAGCGGTTCTACGGGGCCGTGATGGGCTGGGAGTTCCGCAGCACCCGGCCCGGGGAGGGGTTCGCCGTCGCTGTCCGCGAGGGAGCCCCGGTCGCCGGCATCGGCGTACTGGCTCGTCGCCTGGGTTTGCCGGTGTCGTGGACGCCGTACTTCGCCGTTGACGACGCGGACGTGACCGCCGCAAGGATCCGAGAGCGCGGCGCCACCGTGGTGGCGGCCCGCTCTCCTTCGGCACGGGACGCGCGGCGCTGGCCGCCGAGCCCAACGGGGCGGTCTTCGGATTCTGGCGAGGGACAGTGATCCCCGACTGGACGGTCGGCCGCGGTAGAGCCCCGCATGGCTTGAACTCCGCACCCGCGACGCCTTCACCGCCGCCATCTTCTACGGGGAAGTCCTCGCCTGGGCCTGCGAACGCCCCGGCTGCTGCGACGTCGCTTACGAACACGGCCACGTCGTGATCCGCCACGGCAACGACACCGTCGCACGGATCAGCGGCGGAGCCCTCGAAGCCGACCCCGACCCACAGGTCCGGCCACGCTGGCACGTCCACTTCCACGTGCCCGGCCTGGAAGCGGCGGTGGGAACAGCCACCCGCCTCGGAGGCCAGGCCGTCTCACCGGTCCAAACCTCGCCAGTCAGCCGCTGGACCGCTCTGAGCGACCCCGACGGCGCCCGAGATGCCCTCCGAGCAGGGCATTCCTGCGAGTTGGGGCACGCGGAGGGCACGGAAGGGCCTGAAAGGTCTAGACAACGAAGAAGGCCCAGGTCGCTGACCTGGGCCTTCTTGTAAGAGCGGATGACGGGAATCGAACCCGCGCTATAAGCTTGGGAATCTACTGCGCGGAGCGTGTGGAGATGGCGCCTGACCTGCATAAACAGTTCCTGGGGTGTCCTTCGTAGAGCCCCTCCGTGATCCCCTTCTGACCGCTGCTGACCGTCCTTAAGGGCACGGTTGGGGCACGTACCCGGCACACGCCCGGCGAGGGTTCGACCCAGGTGGCGATACCGGCGATGCCGAGGCCCAACGACGGCATGCCCGAGAGGGGACCTTGCAAGCGCAATCGCTGCTTCGCTGGGCGGCTCGACCTGTGCGATGCCGAGGGCTGGTCTCTGGGTCAGGGGCTTCGGCTCCCGAGTGGCCCCGGCAGGCGAGTCTGAGCGTCGGCGGTCTGTCGTTGGCCGGGCTTGACGTTACTGCGATGACGCCTTGGCCCGCTTTGCTCCACCCCAGAGTGAGCCCGGGTTCGCCCGGGTCGGGTACAGAGCGAGCATCGCCTCGTACAGTTCGGCCGCAGTCTTGGTCTCGGCGTCGAGCCGGTTGAAGTCCGCCAGGTACTGCTTGGTCTCGGCCAGGATCTTCGGGTCGTCGGGCAGGTCGGGGTTCTTGTGGCCGGCGACGACGTAGGCGGGGTCGAGTGCGGCGAGGGTGTCGGTGGCGCGCATCCACTCCTCGCGTGACGCGGTGGTGGTCTCGCCCAGGTACTGGTGGATGCCGTTGTAGGCGACATCGCCGGCGACGACCAGCCGCAGGTCCGCCGCCCACAGCGCGGTGCTGCCCTCGCAGTCGGTGAAGCCGGTCTCCACTGCCCGTAGCTCATGGCCTTCGAGGGTGAAGGTGTCGCCTTCAAGGACTTCCGGGAAGACCTGGGGCAGCGGGACCTGCCCAGGGAAACGCGAGGTCCAGAAGGTGTCGACGTAGGGCGGTGTGCCCTCGAACCTGGCCTTGGCCACGGCTGCGGCGGTCGAGATCGCCTTGGCCTCGGGAAATGCCTCGAGGAGCTGCTTCACGCCGAAGCCGTGGTCGCCATGGCCGTGCGTGATGTAGACGTAGGCCAGGTTGCGGTCGTGGGCCTTCACCCAGTCGACGAGCTGCTGGTTCTGTTCGACGGTGAGGAACGTGTCGACCAGCGCGGCGTCACGCTCACCGAGGATCAGTGTCGCGGTGTTGACCACCCACTGGAGCTCTGGCGGAGTGCCGGCCGGCAGGTCGCGGGTCAGACCTGACCGGCGCAAGCACAACGTCTCGTACCGCAGCGCTGATGTGGCTTCCGGCATGTAGTGGCTACCTTCCACTCTCGTCGAGATCCAGGCCAACACATCCGGCTTGGTCGGGCGCCAGGTTGGCCTCGGACCCAGGGCCGGGACTCGACGAGCTGCCGACCCGACTTCCAAGACCCATCCTGCGGGCTCGCATCCGATCCGCAACACGACCACCAGCCCGCCGCCGTCCGGCGTCCAGGCCTGTCACCGGTCACGTAGGCACAGGCCGGCGTGTTCAGCCCTCGATGCGGGCTGCTCGTCCGCGTAGCTCCCGTGTTTCCGGGACACCACTGACGGGATCGCGGTGAAGGTCTCCGCAACCTCCTCGACGTGCTCCGGCGGGCCCCGAAGCCGAGCCTGGTCTAGCGTGGAAGGGGGCCGAAACCGCATCGCGACGACGGGTGGGCCTCCCGGCTCCTGATCGACCGGATCAGGAGCCGGGAGGGCGGTGCCGACCGATGGGCAGGTGGGGCCATGACCAGTGCAGCCAGCGCGACTGGCACCGACACCGGCACCCGCGACCACGACGTGATCGTCGTCGGTGGACGCTGCGCAGGGGCACCGACCGCCATGCTTCTCGCCCGCCTCGGACACAGGGTCCTCCTGGTCGACCGGGCGACGTTTCCGAGCGACACGATCTCCACCCATCTGATCCACCCGCCGGGCCTCGCCGCGCTGGAGCGTTGGGGGTTGCTGGATCGGGTGGTCGAGACCGGTTGCCCGCCCATCGACACCTACGCGTTTGACCTCGGCCCCTTCACCATCACGGGTTCGCCGGCCGGAGAGGGCTTCGACGCCTCGTACGCACCGCGACGCACCGTCCTGGACGAGATCCTCATCGACGCTGCGGCGGAGTCCGGTGCCGAGGTGCGCCAGGGGTTCACCGTCGAGGAGATCTTGACCGACGGGGACACGGTGACCGGTATCAAGGGCCACGGCAAGGACGGGAGGACCGTCACCGAGTACGCCCGGTTCGTCGTGGGCGCGGACGGACTCCACTCGTCGGTCGCGAAGGCGGTGGGCGCCGTCGGCTACGCGGAGAAACCGAAGATCAACGCCTACTACTACACCTACTGGTCCGGGCTTCCGATGCGCGGGACGTTCGAGGCGTACGACCGCGGGGACCGGGCCTTCGCCGCCTGGCCCACCAACGACGATCTGACACTGCTCATCTGCGCCTGGCCGATGCGTGACTTCGAGGCCAACCGTGCGGACGTCGAAGGCAATTACCGTGCGACGCTGGCCCTGGCGCCGGCCTTCGCCGAGCGGGTCTCGGCCGCCACCCGGGCCGAGCGGTTCCTGGGCATGGCCATCCCCAACTACTTCCGCAAGCCCTACGGCCCAGGCTGGGTGCTGGTCGGCGATGCCGGATACCTGAAGGACCCCATCACCGCCCAGGGCATCCAGGACGCCTTCCGGGATGCGGAGCGGTGCGCCCGGGCACTGGGCGACACACTCGACGGACGGCAGCCCTTCGACGAAGCCATGCGGGCGACCCAGGAGGCGAGGGATGCCCAGGTCATGAGCATGTACGAATTCACGGCGGAGTTCGCAACGTTGGAGCCGCCGCCTCCTGAGATGGAGCAGCTGCTCCTCGCGGTGTCCCAGAGCCCGTCGGCGCAGGACGAGTTCGCCAGGGTGACGGCTGGAGTGACGCCGCCCGAGGTGTTCTTCGGACACATGGAGGAACGGATGAGCGGCCATACGGGGAACGCGGCCTGACCGCCTTGACCGGCGTAGTGGCACGCGCCCCGGCGTAGCGTGTCGTCACCGGGAGGTTCGGCGACGCCGACAGGTGCCACGGCGCCTCGTGTGGCTGGGGAACCTCGACGGTGTGGTGGTCAGGTGCGGGGGTGTGTTTCGTACATGCGGACGGCGACGAGGAGGCCGGAGGCGGCGGTGAGGGCGGCGATGGCGTAGATGGCGGTGGTCAGGCCGTAGGCGTCGGCGAGGACGCCGGCGAGGAGTGCGCCGACGGCGAAGCCGCCGTCTCGCCAGAGGCGGTAGACGCCGACGGCGCGGGCGCGCCAGGCGGGGTGGGCGACGTCGCCGATGACGGCGAGCAGGGTCGGGTAGACCAAGGCGGTGCCGATGCCCAGCAGGATTTGCGCGGTGGCCCAGACACCGAAGGTGGTGCCGGCGGCGACGAGCGCGATGGCGGCGGCCTGGAGCAGCATGCCCGCGGTGATGAGGTGCTTGCGGCCGATGTGGTCGGACCACCAGCCCGTCAGCATCTGTCCGGCGCCCCAGACGGCCGGGTAGAGGGCGGCGAGGATGCCGATCTGGGCGATGGACAGGCCGTGGGCGGCGAAGAGCAGGGGGAAGATGCCCCAGGCGAGGGCGTCGTTGAGGTTGTTGACGAGGCCGGCCTGGCTGGCGGCCGAGAGGGCCTTGTCGCGGAGGCTGGTCAGGCGGGCGATCTGGCCGGTGGTCAGTTCCGCGTCGTGACCGCCGCCTGTGGGGTTGGTGTGGCGGGCGGCTTCGAAGCGGGCGTGGTCGCGGGTCTCGCGTACGGCGAAGGTGGACAGGCCCAGCGCCAGGACGGCGTAGGCGGCCCCGAGGAGGAACGGGGCGGGGCGCAGGCCGGCGTGTTCGGCGATGGCGCCGGTGGCCATGGCGGTGGCGGCGACGGCGACGTATCCGGCGGCTTCGTTGAAGCCCATGGCGAGTCCCCGGCGTTCGGGGCCGGCCAGGTCGATCTTCATGATGACGGTGGTGGACCAGGTCAGGCCCTGGTTGATGCCGAGCAGGATGTTCGCGGCGATGATCCAGCCCCAGGACGGGCCCCAAGCGAGCATGGCGGGCACGGGCAGGGCGATGAGCCAGCCGGCGATGAGGACCGGTTTGCGGCCGTACCGGTCCGACCAGGTCCCGGCGAAGAAGTTGGTGACGGCCTTCGTCGCGCCGAACGCCACGATGTAGGTGAGGGCGGCGGTGTAGGCGGACAGGTGGAAGACGTCGTCGGCGAGCAGCGGCAGGACGGTGCGTTCCTGGCCGAGCATCCCGCCGACGAGCGCGTTGACCGCGACGAGCAGGGCGAACTGGGGGAGGTTGGCCCGCAGTCCGAGCCGTATGCCGGTACTGGAATCGCCGCTTGCGTGGATGCTCACGCCCCCTCCTGCAGGGGGCGGCCGGTGGCCTCGGCCCAGTCGCCCGGGCCGCCGTCGAGGACGGCGAGGTCCCGCTGCCCGGCGCGCTGCAGGAGGCTGGCGGCCGTCATGGCACGTTCGCCGTGACCGCAGGCCACCACGGCACCCTCCGGAGTCTCACCGGAGCGGGCTGCGAGATCGCCGAGTTCGATGTGGACCGCGTCAGCGATGTGCCCCGCGGTGTGTTCCGCACGCTGGCGGACGTCCAGTACGGGCCGGCCCCCGATGCGGTCGGCGGTGAGCAGTTCGATGCTCTGGCGCCGTCCCCCGGCGGTGGTCCAGGCGTCCATGCCGCCTTCGAGGTGCCCGGCCAGCCGCTCGTATCCGATCTTCAGGGCCTGCCAGGTGAGCTCCGCGAGGTCCTGACCGGGGGAGGTGACGAACACGAGCGGGCTGTCGTCGGGCAGCAGCCAGCCGAGCCAGGTGGCGAACTGCCCGCGCAGCGGGTTGGAGATCGCGCCGGGTATGTGGCCTGCGGCGAAATCGGCGACGGAGCGGACGTCGACGAGCTGAGCGCCCTGCCCGAGGAGGCCGCGGACCTCGGCCACCGTGAGCGGGGCGAGCGTGGGTGCGGAGCCTAGGACCGCGGGCCCGCGCCGGTTCACCTCACCGAGCCGGTCGAAGTACGCCGGGTAGGAACCGAGACTCCCCAGCAGCTGCCGCACGAAGGCGTCCTCGTCCGGCGCAGCGAGCAGCGGGTTGGCCCGACGCTGGTCACCGATGGTTGTGGTGCGCTCGGCGCCGGGAGGGGCGGAGCAGAACGAGCCCGCGCCGTGGGTCGGCCAGACCGCCGTGCTGTCCGGCAGCTCGACCAGGCGCCCCAGCGACCGGTACTGGGCGCGGGCCAGCTCCTCGGCGCGGTCGGCGCCGAGGAGGTCGGTGCGCGCGGCTGAGCCGACGATCAGCGAACCCCCGGTGAAGACGCCCAGCTCGCGTGTGCCGTCCAGGAGCAGGAAGGAGAGGTGTTCGTCGGTGTGGCCGGGGGTGGCCAGCGCACGGAGGGTCAGGCCGCCGAGGTCGGTCTCGTCGCCGTCGGCGAGGGGTGTGTGCGGGAAGGCACGGTGGCCGGCGGCCGAGGCCAGGACCGTCGCGTCGTCGTCGTGCGCGAGCTGGACGGCGCCGGAGAGGAAATCGGCGTGCAGGTGGGTGTCGGCCGCGTACGCCACCCGCAGCCGCCGCCGTCCGGCAGAGGCACGCAGTGCGCGCAGGTCCCGGCTCGCGTCCACCGCGAGGGCACGTCCGTCACCGAGGTCGACGAGGTAGGAGCTGTTTCCCAGCCCCTCGTCAACCAGCGGTATCAAGTGATCGTCGGCGAAGCCCATCAGGTCCTCCAGATGTCACGGTAGGGGCTCGGTGGTCCCAGCGCCTACCCACAGATACAATATTCCATGGATCTATGGAGGATGTCATGGGAGATGCCGCACGCAAGTCGGCCCTGTACGACGCTTTCGCCCTCACGGGCAAGGCACTGAGCAGCGGGAAGCGCTTGGAACTGCTCGACCTGCTGGCGCAGGGCGAGCGCACGGTCGACGCGCTCGCCAAGGCGGCCGGACTGAACCTGACCACGGCCTCGGCGCACCTGCAGACCCTCAAGCAGGCCGGACTCGTCGCCACCCGCCGAGAGGGGGTACGGATCCACTACCGCCTCGCCGGCGACGACGTCGCCGCCCTCTACGCCCTCCTGCGACAGGTAGCCCAGACCCACCAGGCCGCTGTCGAACCGGCTCGCACCGCATATCTCGGCACGGACGCAGCGGAAGAGGTCGACCGCGAGGAACTACGGGCCCGCGCCCAAGCGGGCGAAGTCGTCGTCCTCGACGTCCGCCCGGCCGAGGAATACGCCGCAGGCCACATCCCTGGTGCGATCTCCATCCCGGTCGAGGAACTCGCCGAGCGCATCGCCGAACTACCGGACGACGTCGAGGTCGTCGCGTACTGCCGCGGCGCCTACTGCGTCCTCGCCCACGACGCCGTACGCCTGCTCCACCAGCACGGCCGCAAGGCCCTGCGACTCACCGACGGCATGCTGGAATGGCGCCTGGCCGACCTGCCCGTCGAGGCGGACGCCGCCTGATCCTTTGCCTGCACCCGTCCCACGAGTCACGCGCTCCGCTGGGGGCTGTACCGGCTCATGGCGCCGCCGTCGAGGCGGGAGCTGGCCAGGCCTTCTGGGTGACGAGGGTGTCCGGAGGGAGTGCGTCGAGGTCGATGCCGGGGTTGGTCATGCGGTGATCGTTCTTCCCGTTCTTCAGGTACATGCTCCGAAAGTAGGGTTCCGGCAGGCGCGGTAAAGGCTCGCGTCACCCGTTTGGCCAGGAGCGCGTAAAGGTGCTGGGGTCGTGCGGGGCGCCCGGCGTGATCGGTTCTCGTCGATCTCGCCGGAATCAATGGCCTGTGCAAGCCAACGCAGCGTCAGGCCAGGTACGTTGCCCCCATGGCTGACTTCTTGATCGTGATCACGACCGTGGACAATCAGGACGCCGCGCGGAAGCTATCGCGCTCAGCAGTGGAGGCGAATCTGGCCGCTTCCGGGCAGGTGACCGGGCCCATCGAGACGACGTACCGGCACCTCGGAGAGGTCTCCGAGGGGAACGAGTTCCAGGTGACCTTCCGTACGGCCGGTGACCGGCGCGAAGCGCTGGAGAAGCACCTGGTGGACAACCATCCCTACGACTCGCCCGAGGTCATCGCCTTCACCATCGACGCCGGCCGAGCGGAGTACCTGGACTGGATCACTCGGGCCACCCGCTAACCTTTGGCCCGTTCCAGCAGGGCACCAACTGGGGCGAGGGACCGGTGGGGCTCCAGTCGCTTGACCATCAGGCGGGCCCGCACCATCGGCCGGATCGAGGCGAGTCCCTCGGAGAGGTCGAACACCCGGGTCGTGATCGCGGTCGCGTGCTCGATCTCGCCGGCATCCAGGTAGGCCGCCGCAAGCCACGACAGGTAGAGCGCCTTGTCACGGGACCGGGAGTCGTCGTACCGGTCCAGGGCGTCCTCCAGGGCCGGGATCGCCCGCAGGGGCCGGTGCAGCTCCGACCAGCACCTGCCCGTCATGATCGCGACCTCGTCGCGGTCCACCCAGTACGCCCAGTCGGGGCCCAGCTCGTCGCCGGGCTCGTGGATCGCCTCCTCGGCGAGGCCCAGGGCGTAGTCCGCGTCCCGGGCGTTCCCGGAGGTCGCGTGCTGCCAGGCCAGTCGGTCGGCCAGTAGTGCCCGTACGACGGGTGCCGTCCCCGAACCGAGCGCCTCGTACGCGGCCGTGGCGAAGCGGATCCCGGAGCCGCTGCCCACGGTCCATTCCAGGTAGGCGAGGAAGGCCAGCGAGTTGCCTTCCAGAGAGCTGTCCTCGGCCGTGCGTGATGCGGCCAAGGCGGTCATGTAGTGCCCGCGGGCCTCCACGTACTGGCCCGCGTCGTACGCTGCCCAGCCTGCGAGTTGGGCCTGCTCGGCGATGATTCCCCGCAGCCCCCTGCCGGTCGCCTCGCTGTAGACCCCCTCGTCGGCCAGCCGGGTCGTGGTCGCCAGCTCCCGGACGTACATCTGGTAGGTGTCGCCGCCGCCCACGAAGTCGTCGAGGCGCCGGAGCCGGGCGGTGCGCTGGCTCAACTGCCTTGGAACGTCGGCTCCGATTCTCCGTCCTGACGAGAGCAGGGAAGAGGGCTGTATGACGGCGATCCCAGCGCCGGCCGAAGCCGTCATGAATCCGCGGCGGTCGAACACTTCGTTCTCCTGGTCGGTCTGGTCCTTCTGCTCCTGTCGGCGAAGGCGCCGGGCGAGAGAGACGGCCCGGCGGAGCTCCTCCTCCGGTACGCCGAACTCCGCGGCCAGCAGTGCCCGTGAAGCCGGGTCCGGGAGCCGCTCGTGGGTCTCCCACCTGGAGACCGCGCCCTGCTCCAGCGGGTACCCCCGTCGTGCGGAGAGATCGGCCGCCAGGCCCTCCTGTGTGCGTCCGCCGGCCATGCGCAGGCGCCGCAGCAGCGGCCCGATCGGCTCCACACCGTCGCCCTCGTTCGTGGTCATCATCGCCATCCCCCGACCGTCGGCAGAGCCCTGATCCCAGCCTGGCCATAAAACCTGGCCATGTCCCCGGAATGGCCATGCCTTCTGGCCCATCCATCCAAACGCGTAAGGCAGTTGACTGGTTACAGCCGCCCGGGAAGGGCGGCCTCCCCCTCGCAGCGGGTCGTAAGGCCGTACCCCATGTCGCACCTGCGGCCCGCTGCGTTCCCGGAGCGAAGCGCGCCAGCCCGAGACCAAGGAGAGAGTCGTGGCCCCTCAGATCCGTCCGCGACAGCGTCAGACCGTGCCCGGCTGGGTCAGCGAAGGAACGCCGGTCTTCGACCCGCTGGAAAACCGGCGGGGCATCGTCCAGTTCATCGGCGAGTACGAAGACCCGGCCACCCGTGTTTCGTACGCGAACGCGGTCTTTGCCCGGCCCGAGGGCGGAGGCTCGGAGTGGATCGTCAAGGACCCCTCCAGCCTGGAGCGAGGCTGAACCGCAGGGCCCTGCGGGGATGGCGCCAGCAACTCGCAGTCCTGCTCTACATCGCAGCCACCTGCGTCCTGGTGGTCGCTCTCGCCCTCGCCGGCGATACCGGGCCCTGACCCCGCGGGTGCACGCGCAGCACCATCCCCACCCCCAGATTTCCCGCAGGAACCCCTGCGGGCCACATCAAGGATCAGGAAGGAGTACGGGATGAACGAGAACGCTCCCACCGAGCAGGCCAGCGGTCTGCTGATCGGTGTCGGCCGGATCAACGCGGCGCGGTCGCGCGCCGAAGAGGCTTCGGACAACACCGGTGGCAAGTCGGACATGAACGACACCTGATCGACCGAGGAGACCCACGGTGATTGATTCCGCATCGTGGGCGCAGCGTCTGGGCGGGGACACGTTCCTCGCCCAGACGTGTTTCCGCGCCCACGCAGTGATCCGTTCAGCCGGCACCGCCGTTCCTACCCTGCTGACCTGGGACGACATCAACGAGATCATCTCTGCGCACCGGCTGGAGCCGCCCCGCTTGCGACTCTCCCGCGCGGGGGAGGCCGTCCCCGCGACGGCGTACTCCGTCCTGCGCACGAACCGGCGCGGGGTGTCCTGGTATCAGCCGCAGCCGACGGAGTTCCACGCGCGCCTCGCCGAGGGCGCGTCCCTCGTCATCGACGCGATCGACCAGATCCACCCGCCCGTCCGGGCAGCCGCCGCCGGCCTCGAACGGTTCTCCCGGACCCCCGTCCAGGCCAACGCGTACGCCTCCTGGACGTCCGAAGAGGGCTTCGGTACTCACTGGGACGACCACGACGTCGTGGTCCTCCAACTTGAAGGCTCCAAGCGGTGGAAGATCTACGGAACCACCCGGCAGGCGCCGGCCTGGCGCGACGTCGAAGCCCCCGAGGCCCCGACGGGCGAGCCGATCGCGGACATCGTCCTGACGCCCGGCGACCTGCTCTACCTGCCGCGCGGCTGGTGGCACGCGGTGAGCGCCGACCAGGGCACCGCATCGCTCCACCTCACCTTCGGGCTGGCCACGCAGACCGGTGCCGAGTTCCTCGGCTGGCTCTGCGACGACCTCCGGACCAGCGCAACCGTCCGCTCCGATGTCCCCCGCTTCAGCACCCCCGAAGAGCGGGCGGACTACCTGGGCGCCGTACGCACGGAGGTGCTGGCCGCTCTGGAGGACCCGGAGGTTCTGAACCGGTGGGAGAGGTCGCTGGACACCACACACCCGGGACACCCGCGCCTTTCCCTGCCGCACCTGGCGACGGTTCCGCCCGAGCCCGGGATCACCGTCCAGGTCACCGTGCCCCGCGCCCGGGTGGACCAGGACGCCGAGGCGGTGACCTTCTCCGGCGCCGGGCGCGAGTGGACCTTCACACTGCCCGCCGCACCGCTGCTGCACCGCCTGGCCAGCGGGCCGCCGGTCACGCTCGGGGACCTCGCCACCGAATCCGGCCTCACCGTCGCCCAGTGCGCCGAGGTCGTCTCGGCCTTGGTCGGCGGACAGGCCGCCGCCGTGATCGGGGCGACCGGGTGACCGCTGCCCTCGGGCTCGGGACGTACCGGGTGCGCACTGTCGAGGAGCCGGCGCGCACCGCATGCTCCGACGGGCTGGTCTGGCTGGACACGGCACCCAACTACGCCACGGCCCACCGGACACTAGGCCCGGTCATCGCCCGACCACCCCCGTGCGATGGTCGCGACGAAGACCGGGTTCTTCACCCGGCAGGAAGGCGAGGCCGCGGTGGCGGCCGGAGTCCTCACACCCGCCGAAGCCGCTGCCGGCCACAGCCTCCACCCCGGCTTCGCCCGCTGGCAGACCGATCGCTCCCTCGCGGCCCTGGGCCGCGCCGACATCGTGTTCGTCCATAACCCCGAGCACGCTGACCAGGACCGTGCGGTGCTGCACGCGCGGCTGCGCGGTGCGTTCGCCGTGCTGGAGGAGTACGCCACCGAAGGCCGCATCGCCGGGTACGGAGTGGCCACCTGGTCCGGCTTCCAGCACGAGGCATTCACCGTCCCCGAACTCCTCGCCTTGGCCAAGGAAGCTGCCGGATCGGGTGAACACCACCTCGGCGCCATCCAGCAGCCGGTCAGCCTCGTCATGGTCCGCCCGATCGCCCTCGCCCTCGGCGGGCGGGGCCCGCTCGTCCAGGCCCGCGCCGCCGGCCTGCTGACCTTCGGCTCCTCTCCCCTGCACGGCGGCGAACTCCTCGACTTGGCCACACCCGAACTCGCCGAGTTCATACGCCCCGGCACCAGCACGGCCGCGGCCTGCCTCCTGGCTGCGGTGTCCTGCCCGAGCCTGGACGTGGTACTGCTGTCCGCCAGTACGCCGCTGCACTGGAAGGCCGCCAAGGAGGCCATTGCCTCGCCGCTCGAACCGGACCAGCTCAGGAGGGTCACCGATGTACTCGCCCAAGGATGAGACCACCAGGGCCCGCATGGAGGACGCCCTCGCCACCGCATCCTCACATCTGGCCACCGCTCCGACGGGTCCGCTGTCTTGGGGATGGCTCGGCCGGACCGTCGGCTCCCGCACCGAGAACGGCCACTGGCTCCGCGTCCACTGCGGTGAAGCTGCCAAGACCCCCACCACCCGGAACGAGGGCATCGCGCTCGCCGACGAACGGGTCTCGGACAAGGTGTCCCGCCCCCACCTCCACGACCTGTACCGGTGGGGGCGCGGGGAGTACGTCTTCGAGGCCGAGCTGATCGACTACGTCGCCCAGCCCGTCATCTCTCCGGAAACCCCCGACCTTACGGAGGACCCAGGTCTCCCGGACTCCTGGTGGGCGACGCTGCGGGAGAGCCTGGACGCCCTCAGCGCTGCCGAGCCGCCCCGCGAGACCATCCGCCAGTCCTGGGCGAACCGCGTGTTCCCCGAGTTCCTCGGCATCCCCGCGCCGACCATCACCGAACGCGTCACCGGCCACGCCGATCTCCAGTGGGCCAACCTCACCCACCACCCCCTCGTCATCCTCGACTGGGAACGCTGGGGCGCCGTCCCCGTCGGCTACGACCCGGCCATGCTCCACGTCAACAGCCTCCGCGTCCCCGCCGTCGCCGCGCGCATCCGCATCGAATTCGCCGACGTCCTGGACACCCCCGCCGGCCGGATCGGCGAACAGATCGCCCTCGCCGAAATGCTCCAGGCCGTCGGCCGCGGTTGGTACAGGGAGCTGGCTCCGCTGTTGCGCCAGCGCGCGGAGGAAGTGACGGGCGTCCTTCCTCGCTGAGCGTCAACAACCAAGGAGACAGACCAACATGATCGAACGAGTCCGAGCCGTCCTCATCACCGCGGACGACACGATGCTGGTCATCCGCCGCACCAAGCCCGGAATGCCCGTGTACTGGGTGCTGCCCGGCGGTGGGGTCGAGGAGAGCGACGAGTCCCGGGAGGCCGCCCTCCACCGGGAGATCCACGAAGAGATCGCGGGGAAGGCCGACATCGTCCGTCTCCTGCACACGATGGAGTCCGACGACGAGCGTCAGCTCTTCTACCTCGCCCGCATCACGACGTGGTCCTTCGAGGACCGCACCGGCCCCGAGTTCAGCGCAGAGGGCCGCGGCGAGTACGCGCTGGAGGAGATCCCGCTGACCGCGGAGGGGCTCGACGGCATCGACCTCAAGCCCGAGGAGATCGCCCACGTTCTGCGGGGCGCTATCGGCGCCGGCATGCTCGGGGCTGGGGTCGTGGTCTAGCCGTACGACATGCGGACATGCGGACAGGCCACCGGGGCCAACGCGGAATCGTGTTGGCCCCGGTGGGCGGTGTTGGTCAGAAGGTGTACGCGGTGAAGCGGCGAGGCGGCTCGATCGTGCGGCCAAGCAGCTTGTCCAACTGGGCCCTTTCGGCCTCGGTCATGAGCTCGACGGCATTGCCGGGGTCTTGGTGCTGAGCTGGTCCATGAACGGTGCGAGGAACTGCTGGAGGGCTTCCGGAGCCTGCTCCTTCGTCCGCAGATACTCCATGTAGCGGGTGTGCTGTGCAGCGAAGTCTTCGAACTCCGCGCGGGTGGCATTCAGGGCGGTTGCCTGTTCCTCCTTGGTGAAGGGGCGGCCGTCTATGTGGGACCAGGTGTTGGTGTCCCGCCGGAATTTGAAGTCGGAGTCGCAGAGCAGGGCGACGACGGCGGGCCGGATTTCGGTTTCGGGCATGCGAGTGCTCCTCGAAGGTGTGCGGGAAGGGCGATATTTCAAGTGTCTGGAGATTCCCCGGTTTGGCTGACCGGGGATCGTCGGCTATGTTGCGCCGCGCGCTCCGGTCAGCGGTGGCGGAAAACGCGTGTGGCCTGGGGGATCGGGTGCTCTGCACCGACGGGCCCGGCGGGAGCGGCGGGGCGGGCCTGGATGCTCGTGACGCACATCGAGCGCGATGGTTCCGGCACGGGATTCGGGTTGGGCATGCGGGGATTCCTTGCGGGGCGATTAGTGGTGACACCTTCAATGCTCCGGAGGATCACGGAATTTGATAATCCCGGATCGTCGGATATAAGGGGCGCCACGATTGGCCGGCTCAGCGGCGGCGGGCGTTGTCGCCGGCGGCCTTGATAGCCGTCTGCGTGGTGGACGGCGGCGCGGGGACCTTGTGGGCGCGAACGGCCTGGGGACGTGCGGCCGCGGGGTCGGCGGGGAGCTGCGCGAGGCGTCGGAGCCGCCAGACGAGGACGTCGCTGATGGACGTGGCGCTGCCCAACTCCCTGCGTTGGGTCGCTTCGGTGAGCAGGTCGACGGGGCTGTGGCCGGCGGCCTGGGCGTCGGCGAGGGTGGCGGCCAGGGCCGGCCAGCCGGGCTCGGCCAGGATCTGTTCCGCCAGGTCTGGGATCGCCTGGCGCAGGGCCGCTGTGTGCTGGCGCTGCAGGGGCTGAGCCATGTGGCGTCCGCGCTGCTGGAGGACGGCCATGGGCTGGGCTGCGGCTGTCCGGTAGGCGGCGCGGAGGTGTTCGGCTGCCTGGAGGGCGGCAACAGCCTGCTGGGCGTGGTTCTTCTTGGCGTGCCAGGTGGCGGCGGCGGTGGCGAGGAAGAACGCCATGTCGATCAGCATCGCGGCTGTGGCGCCGTCTTCGCCTCGGCCCAGGGCCGGACCGCCGTGGATCAGATTGCGGGCGGCTTGGCGCAGGGCACGGTCGTGGCCGCGTTCGGCGCGTACGTGGGAGCGGGCCGCCCGCTCGAACGCCGTGGCCGCTTGCCTCAGCTGGTGGCGAGTGCGGGCGGGGGAGGTTTCCACGAGGGCGTCGAGGACCTCGCCGGCGGCGGCGATCTGGGCGGCCACGGTCCCGTCGTCGCCGTGGTCGATGAGCAGGACGGCCTGCCAGACGGCTTCGGTGGCGTGGCGGCGGGCGCCCGCGGGACGGCTGGCCTGGGCGGGAGTCGGCTGGGTCGATGAGCCGGTCCAGCGTTCGCGGATGCGGGGCAGGGAGAGGTCGGGGGCCAGCTTCGATCCGGAGTAGTAGACGGGCGCCCCTTCCTTGTTGCGGTCCCCGGGCAGGGCGACGGTGTAGCCGAGGGTGTCGCCGGACGGGGCGGTCCGGCGGCGGACGAGGAGGCCTGCGGAGGCGAGGCGGTCGAAGAACTCCGTCTCCGAGGCAGTGCCCGCCGCAGCCTGGCGGACGCTCTCGCGCAGTTCCTCGCGGGCGGTGCGGTCCCGGCCTCGGCTCTGGGCTTTGTGGCGTTCCGCGCTGGTGGGGCGCTTGGCGGCGGTGCCGTCTCCGGGCGCCACGCGGTACAGGTCGTAGTCGGCCTCGATGCGGCGGCATTCGTTCTGGGCGCGCTGGCCGGAGCGGTGGTGGTCGGGCTTGCGGCCGTCCTCGCGGACGAGCGTGGCGATGAGGTGGATGTGGTCGTCGGCGTGGCGCACGGCGGCCCAGCGGCAGCCCGCCCCGTCGCCGGGGTCGATGCCGGTGGCGGCGATGACCCGGCGGGCGATGTCCGCCCACTCGTCGTCCGTGAGCGTCCGGTCGCCGGGGGCGGAGCGTACGGAGGCGTGCCAGACGGGCTTGTCCGGGCGGGTGCCCGCGGGCAGCAGGCGGAGCGGTTCGTCGAGGAGCTGTTGGAGGTCTTCCTCGGTGGCGCCGGGGTCGCGGCCGGGGTCGGGGGCGAGGCCGTCGAAGGAGGCGACCAGGTGTGGGTCGACGTGCTCTTCACTGCGGCCGGCGCCGAAGAGGTAGGCGAGCAGACCAGCGGTGCTGGTGCCCTGCTTCTGGATGGAGGGGATCAAGCCGCTTGGGTTCCTTCGTCGGGGTTCGTCATGCGGGCGGTGACCTGGCGGACGCCATCGGCGGCGCGGTGGACGGCGGCGATGGTTGCGTCGAGGTCTTCGGGGGCGAGGCCGAGGTGCAGGGCGCGGGCTGCCTGGTTGAGGTTGTTGTTGGCGTGGCCGAGCTGGCGGCGAAGGGCGAAAAGCGCGGTGAGGACGTCCTGCTCGGTGGCGATGGCGGCGGCCGTTCGGTGTTGATCACGGGCTGCCGCGAGACCGGAGTGGGCGAGGAACCCGGCGACGCTCATGCCGACGGCCTTGGCGCCGGCGGCGATGCGTAGGTACTCGGGTTCGCTCAGGCGGACGCTGCGTGCGGTGCGCTGCTCGTCAGCGCGGATACGGGGCTTGCCCCGGTACCCGTCAGGCTGCGGTCCGCCCTCGGTCGCAGCCTCCCCGTCCCGCGCCCCCTGGCGCGGCACGGAGTCCGCCACCCCCGGGGCGGGCTTCGGTTCGGACGCACCCCCGACGGGGGAGTGTCCGAACCTCCAACTTGCTCCGCCTGAAGCTGCGATGGTCTCTTCCGGATTGAGGGGCGAAGGGTCTTGCTGGTCATGCATGTGGTGCTCCTGCGTGGGGTGAGTCGGTGCGGGGTGGGGTGCCGTGATGTGGCTGATCAGGACGGTGTCTCGCTGGTCCCGTCGAGTTCGGCCTGCAGAACGCGCTGGGCGTCCTGCGCTCGGACCCGGCTGATGGAGAAGCCCTTGGCCCGGACGGCTGCCTCGATGTGGCGGCGGGAGACTCGGCCTTTCGGGCCGAGCTTGGCCGTGCGGCCGATGTCGAGGACCTCCTCCATAGAAGCTTTGGGGAGCCGACTGTCGGCCCGCTTGGCCGGCTTCGTGGGCGACGCCACCTCCTCGGTGCCTACCGCCACTTCGTCGGCGGGCGTCGCGCTCGCGGCTGGCCGCCGGGCGAGCTGGTCCGGAGGGGGTTCGGCGACGAGCCGCCCCGGCGCGGGTGTGGCGCTTCGATCAGGCTGGGCGTCGTTGTGGCTGTGGCTGTCCACAGTCTCTGGGCCTACCGAACGAGACTCCTGGGCCTCCGCCACCGTGGCGTTCGTGTCGGGGGAGGGCGTGGCGACGAGGCGGTGGATCTGCCGCATGAGCACGCCGAAGGCCAGCAGTGCCGCAGTCGGCGGGACCGCGGCGACCACGTAGTCGAGGACGGGGACCGGGGCGTCCCCGGTGCCGCTGACCCCGGCCACGTTGAGCACGATGGACCCGACCGAGCCGGTGGCGGTCAGCGCGATGGCCCACCCGTCCGGCTCCCGACGGAGCCCGGCGTGCAGCATCAGGAGTTCGCCGATGACGACGAAGGCGTCCAGAGTCGCCGGCCACGCCCACTGGCGGATGGGGGAGGCAGCCAGGCCGTGGGCTCCGGCGACCTCGGCCAGGTGCGCGTACGAGAGCCAGAACCCGGCGGCGGTCAGGACGATGATCACGGCGCCGGCGGCGGCGAGGACGTAGCGCCCGGCTGCCTCCGCAGAGGTGGGTCGGGATATGGGGTTGGTGTGCAGAGGGGTTCTCCTGATGGGGGTTGGAGGGGGCGATGACGGCGTTCACGGAGGGGGCGTACACGCGAGCCCCCTTCTAAAGGGGGGCTCGCGCGTGAACGCTCTGGCACGTGTACGGCGTGTACGGGTGCGTGACCGCCTGACCTGCGGTTTCTGTGATGCGTGTACGCCTGCGGGGTGGCGTGGGCGGGGCTGTGCCCCGAGGGCGCGTGTACGCCCCCGTGTACGGGACGCGCGCCCGGACGGCGGCCTTAGGAGACGGCGCCGATGTGGCGGACGGAGGTCCGGTAGCGGGCCTGCTGGCCGCCCCCGTTGCCGCCTGCCGCGCCCTCGGCCTTGGCCGCCAGGCCGTTCTTGACGAGGCGGTCGAGGATCCGCCTGGCCTTCTCCGTGGCGGCACGGTCCGGGTTGTTCTCGCCGCTCTGGATGACGGCGAGTTCGCGGACGGTCAGCCCGTCGGGACGCTTGCGGAGCATCTCGGCGGGATCCAGCGCGGGGTCGACCTGGGAGGTGCCGCGCTCGTGGTCGTGGATCACCTGGAGGGGGCCGATCTCGCCCGTGGAGCACTTGACCTGGTGGATGGTGACGGCGAGGTCGCCGGCCTCTCCGGACACGAACAGGACGGTGCCCGCGCCAGAGGTCAGCCACGTAGAGCCGTAGACGCGGTCTAGCGACGGCCGCTGGGCGCGCGGCGTGCCCTCGCTGCCCTTGCGTTGGTGATGGAGCTCCATGACCTCGACGCCGTTGCGTATGGCCCGCTGGCGGGCGTTGTTGTACGCGACCGCGAGGGCGTCGTCGACCAGGGTGCTCATCGCGTCCTTCAGGCTGTCGATCACGATGGTGTCGGCCTGGTGGGCGGCGGCGAGGTCGGCGAGGAGGTCCGGTTCCTTGTCCAGGGTCGCGGGCAGTGGGCCCTGCCAGACGGCGAGCCCGTCCCGCATGCGGGACTCGTGCTCGGGCCCGATCCGGCGGGCCATGGCGTGCGCGATCTGCTTGGGCCGGTCCATCGCGAGGTACAGCACGCGCTTGCCCTGGGCGACCGGCATATCGAGGACGCTGTCGGTCAGGCCGAGGCGGGCGAAGATCAGCTGATGCGCGAGCGTCGTCTTCCCGACGCCCGGAGCTCCGAGGATCATCAGGCTCTCGCCGGAAGCCCAGGCCGTCTGCTCCCTGGTCCCCCACAACGGTTCCTTGTCGGCGCCGGTCTCGGTGATGAACCGCCATCCGTCGGTGATGTAGCGCGACAGCCGCCCCTGACCGGAGGCCAGGGCCCGCTCGCGCTCGGCCCGGACCTCGGACTCGACCTCGCTGCGGATGGCGTCAGGGTCGGCGCCCGGCTCCATCGCGCGCTGCACCGTGCGGATGCCGGAGGCGAGCAGGCGACGCAGGTCGGCCTTCTGGCGGTCGATGCCGGCGTAGTGGAGCGCACCGTCGACCGATGGCGTGGCGCCGTACAGCTGGTGCATGTAGACCTTGCCGCCGACCCGGTTCAGGTCACCCTGTTCCTGGAGGCGGTTGCCGAGGACGATGGTGGACTGGTTCGCGGAGAAGGAGCCCGGCGGGCTGCTGTTCGTGGGGGAGAAGGGAGCGCCGTTCCGGCGAACGTCCTTCGGTCGCAAGTGGGCCAAGGCCCGCGTGAAGGTCGGCCTGCCGAAGGACTTCCGCTTCTACGACCTGCGCCACACCGGCCATACCCTCTCCACCCAGTCTGGCGCGACGCTGAAGGACACGATGGTCCGCGCGGGCCAGTCCTCGGAGAAGGCCGCGATGATCTACCAGCACTCCGACGACGAACGTCAGCAGGAGGTCGCTGGTGGCCTCGATGCGCGGGTCCGCGCGGCCCGCGAGAAGGCGGGCGCGAAGTCGAGGCCGCGACTCGTGCGGGAAGCCTGACCAATACGCCGACGGGCGGGAACGACCTCCGGGTTGTCCCAGCCCGTCGGCGTACGTGCCGGGAAATCTGAGGTCCTCCAACGGGCACCCGTTGGAGTGTGTCTCCCATAGAGGCCTGCTGAACTCCGGAAACATAGTCTCGGTTGGCTTGCGTGGCGGCTACCGGACGAGCCCCTGGTGACCGCTGTCTACCGCCCTGACTGGTACGTAGTTGCACGTCGGCTTATGGCCGCAGCTGGGCGACCGCGTCGCGGGCTGCGTCGATGGCTCCGGTGCGGACGGCCTCGCGGTCGTCGTCGCTGCGGGCGTATGTGATGGTGATCAGCAGGTTGCTGCGGCGGAAGACGACCTGCGCGGTGATGTTCTTGCCGGGGTCCGTCGGCCCGAAGCGGAGGAAGGCCTCCTCACCGAGGCCGGGCAGGTCCTCCTGGGTGCCCTTCTCCCAGCCGCGTTCCTTGCCGCTGCGCTGTTCGCGGTAGTTCTCGCGGGCCATCTCGACCGTGAGCCGTGATGCCCGCAGGTGGACGTTGGCCCGGTACACGCCCTTCTCCCTTGGGGCGGCCCAGGTGCACGACCCCAGGTCCTCGCGCCCACCGTAGGCCGTCGGCAGCAGCCGGTGGATGGTTTCGGGGGCGACGAGTTCGCAGTAGTAGGGGTTGCGGGTGAACTCGCCGGCCTGGCGCCGCTCCCACCAGCGCCACGACGTGACCGAGGCGCTGACTACGACGATCAGCAGGACCGCCGCTATCAGAGGGCGACGCGGAAGCTTGGAGGGTGTGGTCACGGCCGCAGCATAAGTGCCGCGAACCGGCCACGACATAGGAATTCCGGCTGCCGCCGCGCCGATGGCCGGCACCCGCAGTGGGTGCCGGCCATCGGGGTGAGGGACCGGGGGATCAGGCGGCGCCGTCGTGGGCGGCGCCGACCAGTTCCTCCAGGAGGTCTTCCATCGTGACGAAGCCGATCACCGTGCCCGTGGCGGCGGCGACGGCCGCGAGGTGGGTGCCCGCGTCGCGCATCGCGGTCATGGTGTCGTCGAGCGGGGTGTCGAGGGCGACCGTGATGACGGGGCGCATGGCGCTGCGGGGGAAGGGGGCGGAGCGGTCGCCGGCGGCGAGGGCATCCTTGATGTGCAGGTAGCCCCAGATCTCCCGTCCCTCCGGACCGATGACGGGGAGGCGGGAGTAGCCGTGATCGGCGGCGGTCCGCTCCAGGCGTCGGGGGGTGATGTCGCCGGGGACGGTGACCACCTTGTCGAGCGGGACCATCACTTCGCCGACCGGGCGGGTGCCGAGTTCCAGGGCGTCCCGGAGGCGCTCCCCGTCCTCGGGGCCGAGGAGGCCTGCGGCGCTGGAGTCCTTGACGAGGCGGGCGAGTTCCTCGTCGGTGAAGACGGAGCCGACCTCGTCCTTCGGTTCGACCTTCAGCAGCCGCAGCAGGGTGTTGGCGAAGGCGTTGATGCCGAAGACGAACGGCCGAAGGGCGCGGGTGAGGGCGACCAGCGGCGGCCCGAGGAGCAGCGCGGTCGGCGCGGGGGCAGCGAGCGCGATGTTCTTGGGGATCATCTCGCCGACGAGCATGTGCAGGTACGTCGCCAGGGTGAGCGCGATGACGAAGGCGATCGGGTGGATCAGCCCCTCGGGCACCCCGATGGCGTGGAACGGCGGTTCCAGCAGGTGCGCGATGGCCGGCTCGGCGACCGCGCCGAGCACCAGGGAGGAGACGGTGATGCCGAGCTGGGCGGTGGCCATCATCGCCGAGAGGTGCTCAAGACCCCACAGCACGGTCTTCGCCCGCCGGTCGCCCTTGAGCGCGGCCGGTTCGATCTGGCTGCGGCGTACGGCGATCAGCGCGAACTCGGCACCGACGAAGAAGGCGTTGGTGATCAGGGTGAAGGCGCCGATCAGCAGCTGGATCGCGGTCATCGGGCCTGCTCCTCATCGGTGGCGGAGAGCGCCGGCGCCGTGATCGACACACGGTCGGCGCGGTGGTGGTCTACGTCGAGAACGGACAGCTCCCAGCCGTCCACCTCCACGGTGTCGCCCTCGACCGGGATACGCTCCAGACGGGTCGCGATCAGCCCGGCGAGGGTCTCGTACGGGCCTTCGGGCGCGGTCAGACCGAGCTCCTCCAGCTCGTCGACGCGGACGCTGCCGTCGGCCTCCCAGACCTTGCGGCCGTCCTGCTCGGGGCCTTCGACGAGGTCGGGGGCCTCGAACGGGTCGTGCTCGTCGCGGACCGAGCCGACTACTTCCTCGACGATGTCCTCGACGGTGGCGACGCCTGCGGTGCCGCCGTATTCGTCGATGATCACGGCCATGGTGTGGGCCTTGCGCAGCCGCCCAAGGAGGATGTCGACGGGTAGCGAGTGCGGTGCCATCAGCGCGGAGCTCATCAGGTCGGCGACGGTCGTCACCGGGCGGTCGTCCTCGTCGAGGTCGAGAACGTCGCGGATGTGGATGGTGCCGACGACGTCGTCGAGGGTGTCGCGGTAGACCGGGAAGCGGGAGATGCCCGTGGCCAGCGTCAGGTTGGCGGCATCGGCCGCGGTCGCGTGGAGCTCCAGGGCCTGGACGTCGACGCGCGGGGTCATGACGTTCTCCGCGGTCAGCTCGGCCAGGTGCAGGGTACGGACGAACAACTCGGCGGAGTCCGCCTCGATCGCGCCGGCGCGGGCGGAGTGCCGGGCGAGCGCCACCAGCTCCTCCGGTGTACGGGCGGAGGCCAGTTCCTCGGCGGGCTCCAGGCCGAAGCGCCGTACGAGGCGGTTGGCGGTGTTGTTCAGGTGCCGGATCAGCGGGCCGAACGCGGCGGTGAACGCGCGCTGCGGACCGGCGACGACCTTGGCCACGGCCAGCGGCCGGGAGATCGCCCAGTTCTTCGGGACCAGTTCGCCGACCACCATCAGGACGACGGTGGAGAGCGCGACGCCCAGCAGGGTCGCCGTGGTCGGCACGGCCCCTGCGGGCAGGCCGATGGCCTCAAGAGGGCCACGTAGCAGCGCCGAGACGGACGGCTCGGCCAGCATGCCGATCACCAGGGACGTCACCGTGATGCCCAGCTGGGCACCGGACAGCTGGAAGGTCAGGCGCTTGGCGGCCTTCAGGGCGCCTTCGGCGCCGCGTTCACCGGCGGCGGCGGCCCGTTCAAGCTCACTGCGCTCGACCGTGGTCAGCGAGAACTCGGCGGCGACGAACACCGCGCACGCCAGCGTCAGAGCAAGCGCAAGAAGCAGCAGCAGGACTTCGGTCACCGTGCCACCCCCGCTCCCGGCGCGATCATCTGCGGGCAGGACGTGGCACGGCTTGGACTGGGAGGTTCACCCATTGCGGGTCTGCTGCTCCTTCTGCACTCGGCGGCACCGTCTCCGGTCCGCGGATGGGTTCTGGGAATTGTCCCCGACCTCATCGTAAAGGGTCGGTAAAGTCCTCGGCGATACGGAAGGGCCTTCGCCGGCTGATCGCTCCGGAGTCGGCTACAGGGGGCCGCGTCCAGATGGCCAGCCCTGCGCAAGGCCGGCTCAGGGTCCCGCTGGGGCCGGGGGGTGTTTTCCGGACTTTCCCCTTCAGGTCCCCTTGGTTGTTGCCCCCGTGCAACGTTCCGCATCTATGCTCGTTTCTACAGTCATGTAGAAACATGACGGCGAGCGCACTGGAGGATTGCCGTGGCTTCGATCGATCTCGACAAGGTGCTGGACAAGGCGTGGCGGGACAAGAGCCTGCCCGAGATACTCGCGGCCCCCGTCTCGGCCCTCAATGGCATCTCGGAGCGTGAGGGCGAGCACCTGAAGGACGCGTTCGGCGTCAAGACCGTCGCCGACCTGGCCGATCTGAAGTACGTCCGCTGGGCCCAGGCGCTGGCCGCGCTGGACACCTCCGCCAAGTAACGCAGATCCGTGGGTCGGTGCCTCCCCCGCGGCGGGATTGCGCCGGCCCACGGCCCGTACGCACAGATGAAGGAGTGAACGCCATCATGGTGTTCAAGAAGCTGCTCGGCTCGCTCGGTGTGGGCGGCCCGACCGTGGACACGGTCCTCGATCCGGTCTCCGCCGTGCCCGGCGGCACACTGAGCGGCGAGGTCCGTCTTCACGGCGGCAAGGCCGACTTCACCATCGAGCACATCACCCTGGAGCTCGTCGCCCGGGTGGAGGCCGAGCATGACGACGGCGAGTCGCAGGGCATGGTCGTCTTCGACCGGTTCACCGTCGGGGGCGGCTTCCGCCTCGCCGAGGGCGAGCGACGCGCCGTCCCCTTCGCCATGACGCTGCCGTGGGAGACGCCGGTCACCGAGCTGTACGGGCAGGCCCTCGGCATCGTCCTCGGCGTACGGACGGAGCTGTCGGTCGCGGGCGCCAAGGACAAGGGCGACCTCGACCCGCTCACCGTACGGCCACTGGCCGCCCAGGAGGCGGTCCTGGAAGCCCTCGGTCAGCTCGGCTTCGGCTTCAAGTCGGCCGACCTGGAGCTGGGGCACATCCGCGGCACCGGCCAGCAGCTGCCCTTCTACCAGGAGCTGGAGCTCACCCCGCCCGCGCGGTACGCGCACCAGGTCAACGAGATCGAGGTGACCTTCCTCGCCGACGCCGCAGGGCTGGAGGTCGTACTCGAAGCCGACAAACGCGGCGGCCTCTTCTCCGAGGGCCACGACGCCGTCTCCCGCCACAGGATCACGCACTCCGAGGTCCCGCACCGCGACTGGAACGCCGAGGTCGACGCCTGGATCCGGCAGTTGATCGACCACCGCGCGGGGCACGGCTCGCACGGGGCCCCGTACGGGCAGGGCGGCGGTCACGCGCATGGAGACGGCCACCACGGCCACCACTCCGGTCCGGGCATGGGCACCGTCGTCGCCGCAGGTGCGGCCGGCCTCGCGGTCGGTGTCGTCGGCGGGATGGTCGCCGCCGAAGTGGTGGACGAGGTCGGCGACTTCTTCGAGGGAGACGAGGAAGGGGCCGAGGAGGGCGACGACGAGAGCTGAGGCTCCCTCACTCCCACCTGCTAGCTTCTACAGAAATGTAGTAATTCCGGCGTTCGACCAGGCTTGTCCCGGGCCGGATCCGCCAACTCGACACAGATGGAGTTCTCGTGGCCCTGTGGGACCGCTTCAAGGAATCCGCATCGACGATGCAGACCCAGCTCATGGCGAAGAAGAACGAACTGACCAGCGGCGCCTTCCGTGATGCGTCCATGGCCATGTGCGCCCTGGTCGCAGCGGCCGACGGCACGGTGGACGCCTCCGAGCGGCAGCGCGTGACCCAGCTGATCGCGACCAACGAGGTGCTGCAGAACTTCGACGCCGCCGACCTCCAGCGGCGTTTCGAGGCCAACCTCGACAAGCTGGCCGCCGACTTCGCCCTCGGTAAGGTCAGCGTGATGCAGGAGATCGCCAAGGCGAAGAAGAAGCCCGCCGAGGCCCGCGCCGTCGTCCAGATCGGCATCGTCATCGGCGGCGCCGACGGCGACTTCGACAAGACCGAGCAGGCCATCGTCCGCGAGGCCTGCTACACCCTCGATCTCCCGCCCCACGAGTTCGACCTCTGAGCCGAACGGGACCAGGCCGGGGCCGCTCGGTCAGCGACCCTGGCCTTCGGCGTCCCGGGCACCGGTCATAGCGGAGTCGCGGCGTGCAGGATGAAGAACAAGGTGACCGCCGAGTTCGCCGAGGACAGTGCTGAGATGGTGGTCCCGGCGGCGGCCCCCCAGGCGGCGAGACCCACGGCGGTGAAGGCGGGCGGCCACAGGCGTGCTGCCGGGGCCGGCCCCAGCAGCGCGGCCACCCGTCGAGGTACAGGGCCCACGGCGGCCGCGAAGCCCGCGAGCGTCGCGACCGGGGCGCCGCGGGAGACCAGCGCGGCCTTGCCCACCGCCCGCGCGACGGTGCGCCGACTGCCGACGCGAGCGGCCGCCTCCTCGTCCGCCCACCGCTCGGCGGTGTACGTCACGGCGGTGCGCAGTGGCCGCAGGAACGGGTTCGCCCGCGCGGCCAGCTGCACGGTCAGCAGGAACCGGTGGTGCTGCCCTGCGAGGTGGGCGCGTTCATGGGCGAACAGGGCCCGGCGCTCGGGTGCGCTGAGCGCCCCCAGTATTCCGGTCGTGGCCACGATCCTGCCGGTCCCCCGCCTGCCCGGCAGGGCGTACGCGTACGGGGATTCGTCGGGCAGGACGACCACGGGCGTGGCGGGCAGCCCCTTCAGCGCCTGCTCGGCGCGGAGACACACCCGGTGGTGCTGCCAGGCCGCCCTCGCGCACGAGGCGATCACTGCGATCAGCGCGGGGATGGCGACCTTGCCGGCGATCTCGTCGTACGGCACCGCCTCGCGCACCTCGGGATCCGACCAGCCGTCCGGCAGCGGGTTGCCCGGCAGCTGCGCGGTACCGACCACGACCAGCAGCGCGAGACACAGCGTGCTGCACACGGCGAGCACGGCGGCGACGGCGGTGAGCAGCAGGTGGCGGCGCGCGGGTGGAGGTGGTGCTCGGCGAGGCGGGCGATGGGCCAGGCGGTCAAGGGCAGGACGAGCGGCAGGAAGACGAAGACCCCCATTGCGTCAGCGCTCCCCTTCTCCTTCTTCCGTCGTCTGCGCCAGCAGGTCCCGCAGCACTCTCTCGTCGCCGGCCGAGAGGGCGGTGACGAAGCTGGTCAGTACGGCCTCCCGGTCCGGCTCTGCGTCCAGCACCTTACGCATGCGCAGCGCGGCGAGACCGGCCTCGTCCGCGACCGGAGTCCACTCGAAGGACCGGCCCGCCCGCTTGCGGCTGACAGCACCCTTGACGTGCAGCCGGGTCAGGATGGTCATCACCGTGGTGTACGCGAGCCCGCTCCCCAGGTGCTCCTGGACCCAGCCCGCGTTGGCCGGCCCCGGAGCCCGGTGCAGCGCGGCCAGCACCTGGGCCTCCAGTTCGCCCTGCCCCCGGCGCCGGGAAGGCTCGTCGGCGCTGCTGTCGATCTGGTCCGTCATGCCGTCAACCTCCCGTGGCCCGGCCCCGTCTACCTCCACGGGGCGGTTCATCGTACTGATGGCTGTCCGCGGCAGAGCACGGCCGCGCCCTCGCGACCGAGCCCAACTTCTACATTAATGTAGTTTTCTGTTTCTGCTACCCGGCTACCCGGCTTCGGCCACGAGAGGGATGCGACATGGGTGTGAGCCTTTCCAAGGGCGGCAATGTCTCGCTGAGCAAGGAGGCTCCGGGCCTGACCGCGGTACTGGTCGGCCTGGGCTGGGACGTCCGCACGACCACCGGCACCGACTACGACCTCGACGCCAGCGCCCTGCTGGTCGGGGAGTCCGGCAAGGTGCCCTCCAGCGGGCACTTCGTCTTCTACAACAACCTGAAGAGCCCCGAAGGCTCCGTCGAGCACACCGGCGACAACCTCACCGGCGAGGGCGAAGGCGACGACGAGGTCGTCAAGGTCGACCTGGCCGCCGTCCCGGCGGACATCCAGAAGATCGTGTTCCCCGTCTCCATCCACGACGCGGACGCCCGCGGCCACAGCTTTGGCCAGGTCCGCAACGCCTTCATCCGCGTCGTCAACCAGGCCGGCGGCGCCGAACTCGCCCGCTACGACCTCTCAGAGGACGCCGCGACCGAGACCGCGATGATCTTCGGTGAGCTCTACCGCAGCGGCGACGAGTGGAAGTTCCGCGCCGTCGGCCAGGGCTACGCCTCCGGCCTGGCCGGCATCACCGCTGACTTCGGCGTCTGATCGGACGGCTGAGACCCGGCGGGCCGGAAGTCCAGTCCGGCCCGCCGCGGGCCTTGCCATCCGTATCGGCTGCCCGACTGTCCCCGCGGCGAGTGCGGACCGGACCTCGTCAGGACAGCGCGGTGGGTTTGCGTGGTGGTGGGACGGCGTGGAGGAGTTCCCACAGGGGGCTCGAGCCGCTGGCCCATTGGGCGAGGAGGTGGCGGTCGACGAGGTGGAGGCGCTGGGACTTGGCGAAGGTGAGTGCGGGTCCGGAGAAGCGGCCGTTGGTGAGCATGACGAGGACGTCGCCGCCGTGTATCTGGCGGCCGGTGCCGTTGAGGACCTGGAGGTCGGGGGTGCCGACCGCTGACCCCTGCCAGCCGGCCTTGCGGTGCTTGCACTGGATCACCCAGCGGCGGCCGTAGGGGTCGGTGGCTTTGACGTCGGCGCCGTTGTCGCCCCGGCCGCCGACCTTCTGCGCGTCGGCGCAGCCGTCGCGGTGCATGAGGTCCCGTACGGCGAACTCGAAGTCATTGTGGTGGAGGCTGTCGAGGTGTTCGACGGCGTAGCGGAGGCCCTGGGCCCGGACCTGGTCCCATCGCGCGGCCTCCTGGCGTCGGCGCAGCCACAGCGCGCCCGCGGCACCGGCTACGAGGAGGCCGAGTACCAGAACCCAGGGATGGGCCGCGAGCCACGACATCACCGCCACGACGACACTGAGGGCCACGAGGCCGGCCAGGCCGATGAGCCACAGCTCCTCCGAGCCGGTGGCCTTCCGGCGCCGCGCTGTGCTGGTGCGCCTGCGCCTCTTCGCGGGTGGGCGGGGGCTCACCTGCCGTTCCCCGCGCTGGGGAAGACGATCGGATAGGAGACCGTCGGTATGGGTTGGGGTGCTGGGCGGTTTTCCCACGCCGGCCACTTGATCGGGTAGACCACCGTCGACTGCGGCCTGGGTAACTCCTGACCCGAGCCTGCTCCGGCCCCCGCAGATGTTGTTCCGTTCCCGAAGACGATCACTCCGGCGACGATCAGGCCGAGCGTCGCGGTCTCCCGCCGGGCCCCGGCAGGTAGCCGGATGTGGCCTTTGACCCGGGTGCCGTCTGCTCGGAAATAGTCATTGATCCAGGGCACAGCTGTATCCCCCCACCAGTCGCGATGCGCCTCCCTGCGCACCGGACCCATGAAAGCACCCACCACTGACAACGCGTCACCTACTTGTCACCACTGGTGATCATCGGCTGAGTCGGCGTGGGCCCGCCTGGGCTTTGGTAAGGAGCGCCTTCGGTGGCATCGGAGGAGTGTCGTGCCGTCGTCAACTTGGCCGCGCAAGCGGTGTGGTTGAGGGCTTGCTTCAGGGTCGCGAACATGCGAATCCGGGCGGCAAAGTGGCGCGGGCACATGCAATGCGTCTCGCGATCCGAGACGATTCCGCGTCCGAGTGGTGCAAGTGGTGCACGCAAGGCCCTCCGAGCAGGGCATTCCTGCGAGTTGGGGCACGCGGAGGGCACGGCAAGGCCGGATGGGTCTAGACAACGAAGAAGGCCCAGGTCGCTGACCTGCGCCTTCTTGCAAGAGCGGATGACGGGAATCGAACCCGCGCTATAAGCTTGGGAAGCTCATGTTCTACCATTAAACTACATCCGCGTAGGCGTCCAGTTGCCTGGAGCGCTATCGTTTCTCACCCTACCCCATGATCGTCCCCTGGTGAATTCGTCCCGGGAGTGGTGTCGCGTGCGGGGTGCACGGAGGGTCGTGCGGGCGGGAGTTGGGGCGTACCTTGTGTGTGCGGAGCGGCGGCTGGAGTGGGTCTTGTTCATCCCCTAATGTGGCGATTCATCGCAGTACGGCTGGTTGGGGAAAGGGACTCGATGGAGCACACCGTCGTCCGTTGTGCCGAAGGGCACGTGTTCAGCACCGCTTCGTTCCCGCTGCAGCACCTCGGTGCCGGCCGGATCGGGCCGGGGCGGCTGTTGCGGTGTCCGCGCTGTGCGCGGCTGCGGCACGCCGTGCCCGTGGGAGCGGCGCCGAAGCGGTAGACACCGGCGCGCGGGATTCCGCCTCGATTGGGGCGGCCCGCGCGCTCTGCGTATCCTCGGGGCGTGCTTCTCTCTGATAAAGACATCCGGGCCGAGATCGACAGCGGACGGGTTCGCATCGACCCCTTCGACGAGTCGATGGTGCAGCCCTCCAGCATCGATGTACGTCTCGACCGGTTCTTCCGGGTCTTCGAGAATCACCGGTACGCGCACATCGACCCCGCCGTCGAGCAGTCCGATCTGACCCGGATGGTCGAGCCCGAGGGTGACGAGGCGTTCATCCTCCACCCGGGTGAGTTCGTGCTCGCGTCGACCTACGAGGTCATCTCGCTGCCCGACGACATCGCCTCCAGACTGGAGGGGAAGTCCAGTCTCGGCCGGCTGGGGCTGGTGACCCACTCGACCGCCGGGTTCATCGACCCGGGGTTCTCCGGGCACGTGACGCTGGAGCTGTCGAACCTCGCCACGCTGCCGATCAAGCTCTGGCCGGGTATGAAGATCGGGCAGCTGTGTCTGTTCCGGCTCAGCTCGCCCGCGGAGTTCCCGTACGGGAGCGAGCGGTACGGATCGCGGTACCAGGGCCAGCGCGGCCCGACGGCCTCGCGGTCCTTCCAGAACTTCCACCGGACCCAGGTGAGGCACGAGGCATGAGCGACGTAGTGAGTGGCGGAGTGCGTGAGAACCTTGATTACGAGGGGTTCGGGCGGGCCGTGCGCGAGCTGGCGCAGACCATCGCCGACGACGGCTACGAGCCCGACATCATCCTGAGCATCGCCCGCGGCGGCGTCTTCGTCGCCGGTGGTCTGGCGTACGCGCTCGACTGCAAGAACATCCACCTCGTGAACGTGGAGTTCTACACCGGGGTGGGGACCACCCTGGAGATGCCGGTCATGCTGGCGCCCGTGCCCGAGGCGATCGATTTCACCGACAAGAAGGTGCTGATCGCCGACGACGTCGCCGACACCGGCAAGACGCTCAAGCTGGTGCACGACTTCTGCCTCGGGCACGTCGCCGAGGTCCGGTCCGCGGTGATCTACGAGAAGTCCCACTCGCTCGTGAAGTGCGAGTACGTGTGGAAGAAGACCGACGAGTGGATCGAGTTCCCGTGGTCGACGCAACCGCCCGTGGTGATGCGTGAGGGACAGGTTCTCGACGCCTGAGACCCGTCCGAAGACGTGAGAGCGACGTGAGAGCGACGTGAGAGCGACGTGAGAGGGGCCCGCCGCGCGGTGTTCGCGCGGCGGGCCCCTTCGTGTTCCTGCGCTCCTGCGCTCCTGCGCGCGTGCGCTAGATCGTGCCCAGCTTGATGATCGACAGCAGGGCGATCAGCTGGATCGCCGACGCGCCCAGGGCCTTGGGCCACGGCAGGTCGTGCGATTTGCTGATCAGGGAGGCGAAGAGCGCGCCGGCCGCCACCCAGGTGGCCCAGCCCAGGATCTGGACGAGCATGTTGTCGCCGCCCAGGAACATGGCGAACAGCAGGCGCGGTACGTCCGTCAGGCTCATGACCAGCATCGACAGGCCCACCGTCGGCTGCCACGCCCCGTCGCCGCCCAGCTGGCGGGCCAGGGTGTGGGTGACCGCTCCGAGGATCAGGCCGCAGATCACGAAGGCCACGCCCGCCGAGAGGACGATCGGGACGGCCTGGGAGAAGGGGCTGTCGATGACGTCCTTGCGGGCGTCGTCGAGGCCGAAGACCGCGAGCGTTCCGTAGAGGAAGGTCACGATCAGCGCCGGGCCCCAGACGGCGTAGTCGCGCATCTGCAGGAAGGTCTGGCCCGGGCGGGTCACGATGCCCCGGAGCAGGTCCTTCCACGGCAGCCGCGGACCGGTCGGGGCGGCGTCCTGGGCCCCGCCCGCCTGGTAGGTCGCGCCCTGGTTGTACGAGTACGGGTCCTCGCCGATGGCGAAGGCCTGGGTGTACCCCGGGGAGTCGCCCGGGCCGCCGGCTCCCTGGGCGGGGGGATGGCCGTAGCCGTAGCCGGAGCCGTAGTCGTGTCCCTGGCCGTGACCCTGGCCGCCGTGACCGCCGTGCGGGTCGAAGTATTCGGGCTCGCCTTGGCCCCCGGAGGCGGCCTGCTGCGGCCACTGCTGGGGTGAGTAGGGCTGCTGGCCGTACGGCGGCGGCGCCTGGGGCGCCTGCTGCTGACCGTACGGCTGCTGCCGCGGGGGTTGTTGCGGGGTGCGGTTGTTGTCCCGGCCGCGTCCGATCCTGAATCCAGCCACGTGATCGAAAGTACCCGCTCCGGAGCGGGTGGATGGCCGGGGCGGCGGAAGAAGTCCCCTTTGCGGCTGAGCTGTGACATCCCCTAGGGGGTACCTGGAGGGGCTTCTCAGGGTGGGTTACGTGGCTGCGCGGCAGTCTGCCGATGCCTGTTACATCTCCTACGGAATACGGACATACCTGCTCCGTAGCGTCGTTGACGTAGCCACCGCCACGAAGCACGAAGCACGAACGAGCCCGAGAAGAGCCCCGTCATGCGTAGCCCGCACCGTCGTACCTCCCTCCGTACCGCCGCCGTCGTGGCCGGTGCGGCCGCCGTCCTCGCCCTTCCGGTGGGGTCCGCCTTCGCGGACTCCCCGGCGGCGGGGGACCAGCAGGTCCTGCCCGGCGCCGAGCAGCCGTCCGTGGACCCGCAGCAGCCCCAGGTGGACCCGAGCGTCCCGCCGACCACGCCTCCCACCACGCCGCCGACCACCCCGCCGGTGAAGCCTTCCGTCCGGGCCTACGTCACGACCGTGAAGCTGGCCGACGGATCGGTCGCCAGGGTCTACAAGATCGGTGAGGGCCACTTCGAGGCCGACATCTTCGCCGGCGGCACCGAGCTGGACACCCTGGTCAGCAAGGACGGCAAGGCCGCCGCCGGCCAGAACAACGGGCTGCACGTGGTCCTCCAGCCGAACGGCACCGTCACCTCGTGGGTCGAGGGCGCGACCAAGCCGGTCGAGAAGCCGAATCCGGTGGAGAAGCCGGTGGAGAAGCCGGTGGAGAAGAAGGAGAACTCCGTCCAGGTCGCCATGCCCGACGGGCGCAACGCGCGGCTGATCGACGGCCCGAACGGCAAGCGCGTCGAGCTCTCGATGCCGAACGGGAACCTCCTCGGCACGATCGACCTGAAGCACCCGACCGCGACGAACGAGGGCTGGACGTACAAGCTCGTCCAGGACGGCAAGCGCGTGAAGTTCGTCGTCATCGACGGCCGGGTCGGCAAGAGCGGCAGCGGCGGGGACAGCTGGGTCTACGACTTCGCCAGCGGCAAGCTGATCGAGACGTACAAGGTCGACAGGGGAGGCAAGGACGCGAAGCCCGTCGCGAAGCCGGTCGCGAAGCCGGTCGCCAAGCCGGTCGCCAAGCCGGTCGAGGAGAAGGCCGTCGAGCGGGTCGTGCCGAAGGGCGGTGTGAAGGCCGGTGCGGAGGGCGTCGCGCCGGTGTCCGCCGACGCCGACGGCACGCTGCTGCTCGCCGCCGGCGGGGGCATGGCGGCGGTGGGCGCCGCGGGCCTCGGCTTCGCGATGCTGCGCCGCAGCCGGTCGTCACACCAGTCCTGACCCCGGACCGGACCGACCGACCGACCGAGAACGCCGGAGCGGCCCGCCCCTTGTGGGGGCGGGCCGCTCCGGCGTTCGGTGCTGTGCGGGCTGCTGGCCGGGGGCTACGGGCTACTTCGCCTCGGCGTCGGTCGCCGGCTCCACGGGGGCTTCCGCCTCCGCCTCCGTCGCAGCCTTGGGCGCGGGCGCTTCGGCCTTGGCCGGGGCCTCGGCTGCTGCCTCCGCCTTCGGCGCGGGCTCCGCGGTCTTGGCCGGGGTCTCCGCCTTCGCGGCGGCCTCGGCCTTGGGCTCGGCCGGGGCCTCGGCCTTCGGCTTCGCGGCGGCCTCCGCCTTGGGCTCGGCCGCAGCCTCGGCCTTCGGCTTCGCGGCGGCCTCCGCCTTGGGCTCGGCCGCAGCCTCCGCCTTCGGCTTCGCGGCGGCCTCCGCCTTCTGCTCCGCCGCGGCCTTCGCCACCGGCTCCGGCGTGGGCTCGGGCTCCGGCGTGGGCTCCGGCGTGGGCTCCGGCTCCGGTTCCACCGGCTCCGGGGTCTTCACCGAGTCCAGCAGCAGCTGCGCCACGTCGACCACCGTGACGTGTTCCTTCGCCTGGCCGTCGTTCTTCTTGCCGTTCACCGAGTCGGTGAGCATGACGAGGCAGAAGGGGCAGGCGGTGGAGACGATGTCCGGGTTCAGGGACAGGGCCTCGTCGACGCGCTCGTTGTTGATGCGCTTGCCGATCCGCTCCTCCATCCACATCCGCGCGCCACCGGCGCCACAGCAGAAGCCCCGCTCCTTGTGGCGGTGCATCTCCTGCTGGCGCAGGCCCGGCACGGCCGACATGATCTCGCGCGGCGGCGTGTAGACCTTGTTGTGCCGGCCCAGGTAGCACGGGTCGTGGTACGTGATCAGCCCGTCGACCGGGGTCACCGGCGTGAGGCGGCCCTCGTCGATCAGGTGCTGGAGCAGCTGCGTGTGGTGGATGACCTCGTACTCGCCGCCCAGCTGCGGGTACTCGTTCGCGATGGTGTTGAAGCAGTGCGGGCAGGTGGAGACGATCCGCTTCGCCGACTTCGGCTTCCGCGTCGACTCGTCCTCGTCGTCCTCGCCGAACGCCATGTTCAGCATCGCGACGTTCTCCTGCGCGAGCTGCTGGAAGAGCGGCTCGTTGCCCAGGCGGCGCGGGGAGTCACCGGTGCACTTCTCGTCGCCGCCCATGATCGCGAACTTGACGCCCGCGATGTTCAGCAGCTCCGCGAAGGCCTTCGTGGTCTTCTTGGCCCGGTCCTCCAGGGCGCCGGCGCAGCCGACCCAGTAGAGGTAGTCGAACTCGGAGAGGTCCTCCGCGTCCTTGCCGATGATCGGGACCTCGAAGTCCACCTCCTTGGTCCACTCGACGCGCTGCTTCTTCGCGAGGCCCCAGGGGTTGCCCTTCTTCTCCAGGTTCTTGAGCATCGTGCCCGCCTCCGACGGGAACGCGCTCTCGATCATCACCTGGTAGCGCCGCATGTCGACGATGTGGTCGATGTGCTCGATGTCCACCGGGCACTGCTCGACGCACGCGCCGCAGCTCGTGCAGGACCACAGGACGTCGGGGTCGATGACCCCGTTCTCCTCGGCCGTGCCGATCAGCGGGCGCTCGGCCTCGGCCAGAGCCGCCGCCGGGACGTTGGCGAGCTGCTCGGGCGTCGCCTTCTCGTTGCCCTCCATGTCCTTGCCGCCGCCGGCCAGCAGGTACGGGGCCTTGGCGTGCGCGTGGTCGCGCAGCGACATGATCAGGAGCTTGGGGGAGAGGGGCTTGCCCGTGTTCCAGGCCGGGCACTGCGACTGGCAGCGGCCGCACTCCGTGCACGTGGAGAAGTCGAGGATGCCCTTCCACGAGAACTGCTCGACCTGCGAGACGCCGAAGACGTCGTCCTCGCCCGGGTCTTCGAAGTCGATGACCTTGCCGCCGCTGGTCATGGGCTGGAGCGCGCCCAGCGCGACCGCGCCGTCCGCGTTCCGCTTGAACCAGATGTTCGGGAAGCCGAGGAAGCGGTGCCAGGCCACACCCATGTTGGTGTTCAGCGAGACGACGATCATCCAGATCAACGAGGTGCCGATCTTGATCATCGCGGTGAAGTAGATGGCGTTCTGCAGCGCGCCGAGCGACATGCCCTTGAAGGCCAGCACCAGCGGGTACGAGACGAAGTACGCCGGCTCGTACGAGTCCACGTGGTGGATCGCGCCTTCGAGGCCGCGCAGGCACAGGATCGCGAGGCCGATGGTCAGGATGATGTACTCGACGAAGTACGCCTGCCAGGCCTTCGAGCCCGCGAAGCGGGACTTGCGGCCGGCCCGCGAGGGCAGCGACGCGAGGCGGATCCCCATCAGGACGAGGATGCCGACCACGGTCATCAGGCCGATGAACTCGATGTAGAGCTCGAACGGCAGGAAGCCGCCGATGACCGGCAGCATCCAGTCGGCCTGGAAGAGCTGGCCGTACGCCTGCACCAGCGTCGGCGGCAGCGTCAGGAAGCCGATGGCGACGAACCAGTGGGCGAAGCCGACGAGGCCCCAGCGGTTCATCCGGCTGTGGCCGAGGAACTCCCGGGTCAGGGTGATCGTTCGGGATTTCGGGTCGTCCGTGCGGCTGCCTGCCGGTACGGGCTGTCCGAGCTTCACGAAACGGTAGATCTGCGCCACGGCTCGGGCGAGCAGCGCGACGCCGACCACGGTCAGGACCAGCGACACGATGATCGCGGCGAGTTGCATGGGAGGGCTCCTCGGGCGGCACTTACTAAGCGGTAACTTATCCAGTCAAGGCTTGAGGTTACCCAGTCCCGACGCCGCAATGTAGCCGAGCGCGCGGTGATCTGCGTCGCTCGCCCCCGCCGTGACGGGTCGCGTCCCCGCAGGGGCCCCCGCCGCCTCACCGCCGGGTCCCCGCCCGGGCTCCGCTTCAGGGCCGCCCGTGCCGCCAGGCCGCCCGCGGGGTCTGCGCGAGGATCGCCAGGTCCATCCCCAGCCAGTGGTTCTCCACGTAGTGCCGGTCCAGCAGGTCCATCTCCTCCCACGGTAGGTCCGAACGCGCGCTCACCTGCCACAGCCCGGTCATCCCGGGCCGTACGAGGAGCCGCTCGGGCCGGTCCGACGTGCTGTTCCCGGGTCGTGGCCCGACCAGCGACATCTCGCCCCGCACCACGTTGAGCAGCTGCGGCAGTCCGTCCAGGGCGTACCGCTCCAGCGCCGCCCCGGCCCGGCCCTTGCCGACGCGCAGCCGCCACGCCCGGTAGGGCCGCCCGGCCAGGCCCGCGGCCGGCTCCCGTACGAGGACGCCCGCGCCCTGGGTCGCGTACAGCAGTCCGGCGGCCAGCAGCAGCGGTACGAGGAGCACCCCGAGCAGGAGCGCCGCTCCGGTGAGGTCGAGCACCCGCTTGGCCGACGGCCTGGCCTGCCGGGGCCAGGGCCAGGGCCACGGCCATGGCCCCGGCCGGGCGGGGAGCGCGAGCAGCTTGTGCATGCCAGCACGGTGCCGTACGCCTCCGGCGGAGTGCGGGTGCCGCGCGGCCGTGGTGCCCCGAATGGCGCCCCTGAGCGTAAGCGCAGCCTAAAGGTTGAGTCCCCTCGACTCACCTCTGTTGACACGGTCGGAGCCGTGATGCACTCTTGAGTCTGTTCCACTCAAGTCAGCTGGAGGAATCAAAATGGCACGTGCGGTCGGCATCGACCTGGGCACCACTAACTCCGTCGTCAGCGTTCTGGAAGGCGGAGAGCCCACCGTCATCACCAACGCCGAAGGCGCCAGGACCACGCCGTCCGTCGTCGCCTTCGCCAAGAACGGCGAGGTCCTCGTCGGCGAGGTGGCCAAGCGCCAGGCGGTCACGAACGTGGACCGGACCATCCGCTCCGTCAAGCGCCACATGGGCACTGACTGGAAGATCAACCTGGATGGCAAGGACTTCAACCCGCAGCAGATGAGCGCCTTCATCCTGCAGAAGCTGAAGCGCGACGCCGAGGCGTACCTGGGCGAGAAGGTCACGGACGCGGTCATCACCGTCCCGGCCTACTTCAACGACTCCGAGCGCCAGGCGACGAAGGAGGCCGGCGAGATCGCGGGCCTGAACGTCCTGCGCATTGTCAACGAGCCGACTGCCGCCGCCCTGGCCTACGGCCTCGACAAGGACGACCAGACCATTCTCGTCTTCGACCTCGGTGGCGGCACCTTCGACGTGTCGCTCCTCGAGATCGGCGACGGCGTCGTCGAGGTGAAGGCCACCAACGGTGACAACCACCTCGGTGGCGACGACTGGGACCAGCGCGTCGTCGACTACCTGGTGAAGCAGTTCCAGAACGGTCACGGCGTCGACCTGGCCAAGGACAAGATGGCGCTCCAGCGCCTGCGCGAGGCCGCCGAGAAGGCGAAGATCGAGCTGTCCTCCTCCACGGAGACCTCGATCAACCTGCCCTACATCACGGCCTCCGCCGAGGGCCCGCTGCACCTGGACGAGAAGCTCACGCGCTCGCAGTTCCAGCAGCTCACCGCGGACCTGCTCGACCGCTGCAAGGCGCCGTTCCACAACGTCATCAAGGACGCGGGCATCAACCTGTCCGAGATCGACCACGTGGTCCTCGTCGGCGGCTCCACCCGCATGCCGGCCGTCGCCGAGCTCGTCAAGGAGCTCACCGGCGGTCAGGACGCCAACAAGGGCGTCAACCCGGACGAGGTCGTCGCCCTCGGCGCGACCCTCCAGGCGGGCGTTCTCAAGGGTGAGGTCAAGGACGTCCTGCTCCTCGACGTGACCCCGCTGTCCCTGGGTATCGAAACCAAGGGCGGCATCATGACCAAGCTCATCGAGCGCAACACCACGATCCCGACCAAGCGGTCCGAGATCTTCACGACGGCCGAGGACAACCAGCCGTCCGTGCAGATCCAGGTCTACCAGGGCGAGCGAGAGATCGCGGCGTACAACAAGAAGCTCGGCATGTTCGAGCTGACCGGCCTGCCGCCGGCCCCGCGTGGCGTCCCGCAGATCGAGGTCTCCTTCGACATCGACGCGAACGGCATCATGCACGTCACTGCCAAGGACCTGGGCACTGGCAAGGAGCAGAAGATGACCGTCACCGGCGGCTCTTCCCTCGCCAAGGACGAGGTCGACCGCATGCGCCAGGAGGCGGAGCAGTACGCGGACGAGGACTCCCGCCGCAAGGAGGCGGCCGAGTCCCGCAACCAGGGCGAGCAGCTCGTCTACCAGACGGAGAAGTTCGTCAAGGACAACGAGGACAAGGTCCCGGCCGACGTCAAGGAAGAGGTCGAGGCCTCCATCGCCGAGCTGAAGGAAAAGCTCAAGGGCGAGGACGCCGCCGAGATCCGCACCGCGACCGAGAAGCTCGGTGCCGTCAGCCAGAAGCTCGGCCAGGCGATCTACGCCGACGCCGGTGCCCAGGCCGCCGGTGGCGCGCCGACCGGTGACGCCGGCCAGGCCGACGCCAACGACGACGTCGTCGACGCCGAGATCGTGGACGACGAGAAGCCGAAGGGCGGCGCTGCCTGATGTCGGAGGAGACCCCGGGCTTCGACGAGAAGCCCGAAGTCCCCGCCGACGGCACGCCTGACGACGACGCCGCCGAGCCGAAGGCCGCAGCTTCCTCCAAGGAGGAGGCCGCGGCCCCGGCCGGGGACTCCGCAGCAGCACAGGGCGTCCAGGAAATCGCTCTCCTGGCCCAGCTGGACCAGGCCCGTACCGCGCTCGGCGAGCGCACCGCGGACCTCCAGCGCCTCCAGGCGGAGTACCAGAACTACCGCCGCCGGGTGGAGCGGGACCGGATCGCCGTCAAGGAGATCGCGGTCGCGTCCCTCCTGACGGAACTCCTCCCGACCCTGGACGACATCGGCCGGGCGCGGGAACATGGCGAGCTGGTCGGCGGCTTCAAGTCGGTGGCCGAATCGCTGGAGACCGCCGCGGCGAAGATGGGCCTGCAGCAGTTCGGCAAGGAGGGCGAGCCCTTCGACCCGACGATCCACGAGGCCCTGATGCACTCGTACGCGCCGGACGTCACAGAGGACACCTGCGTGGCGATCCTGCAGCCGGGGTACCGGATCGGCGAGCGCACGATCCGTCCCGCGCGGGTCGCGGTGGCCGAGCCCCAGCCGGGCGCGGCGCCGAAGTCCGAGGCGGCGGAGGGCGAGTCGGCGTCGGACAAGGACGCGGATGCCCCCGACAAGGGCTGACGCTGCGGCGCCCTTTGCACGACACGTAGAAGAAGAAGCGCGAGAGGAGGGACACCGGGGATGAGCACGAAGGACTTCGTCGAGAAGGACTACTACAAGGTTCTCGGTGTCCCGAAGGACGCCACCGAGGCCGAGATCAAGAAGGCGTACCGGAAGCTCGCCCGTGAGTTCCACCCGGACGCCAACAAGGGCGACACCTCGGCCGAGGAGCGCTTCAAGGAGATCTCCGAGGCGAACGACATCCTCGGTGACGCGAAGAAGCGCAAGGAGTACGACGAGGCCCGCGCCCTGTTCGGGAACGGCGGCTTCCGCCCCGGTCCCGGCGGGGGCGGCGGCTCGTTCAACTTCGACCTCGGCGACCTCTTCGGAGGCCAGCAGCAGGGCGGCGCGGCCGGCGGCTTCGGCGGCGGCGGACTGGGCGACGTCTTCGGCGGCCTGTTCAACCGTGGCGGCGCCGGCGCGGGTGCGGGCACCCGTACCCAGCCGCGCCGCGGCCAGGACATCGAGTCGGAGGTCACCCTCTCCTTCACGGAGGCGGTGGACGGGGCCACGGTCCCGCTCCGGATGTCCTCGCAGTCCCCCTGCAAGGCCTGTTCGGGCACCGGCGACAAGAACGGCACGCCCCGCGTGTGCCCGACCTGCGTCGGCACCGGCCAGGTGTCCCGCGGCAGCGGCGGCGGCTTCTCGCTGACCGACCCCTGCGCGGACTGCAAGGGCCGCGGCCTCATCGCCGAGACCCCGTGCGACATCTGCAAGGGCAGCGGGCGGGCCCGCAGTTCCCGCACCATGCAGGTCCGGATCCCGGCGGGGGTCTCCGACTCCCAGCGGATCCGGCTGCGCGGCAAGGGAGCTCCGGGCGAGCGCGGCGGCCCGGCCGGAGACCTGTACGTGGTCGTGCACGTGGACGCGCACCCGGTCTTCGGCCGCAAGGACGACAACCTCACGGTGACCGTTCCGGTGACGTTCGCGGAGGCGGCCCTGGGAGCCGACATCAAGGTCCCGACCCTGAACGGCCCCTCGGTGACGCTGAAGCTGCCCCCGGGCACCCCCGGCGGCCGCACGATGCGGGCCCGCGGCAAGGGAGCGCTCCGCAAGGACGGCACCCGCGGCGACCTGCTCGTCACGGTGGAGGTCGCGGTTCCGACCGAGCTGAACGACAAGGCCCGCGAGGCCATGGAGCTGTACCGCGAGGCGACGGAGTCCGAGGACCCGCGCTCCGCGCTGTTCGAGTCCGCGAAGGGAGCATGACATGGACGGCCGCCGTAGGAGCCAGTACCAGCTCACCGACGAGACCCCGGTCTACGTGATCTCGGTGGCCGCCCAGCTCTCGGGCCTGCATCCGCAGACGCTGCGCCAGTACGACCGCCTCGGCCTGGTCTCCCCGGGCCGTACGGCCGGGCGCGGCCGGCGCTACTCGGCCCGTGACATCGAACTGCTCCGCACGGTGCAGGCGCTGTCCCAGGAAGAGGGCATCAACCTGGCCGGCATCAAGCGGATCATCGAACTGGAGAACCAGGTCGCCGCGCTCCAGCAGCGCGTGGCCGAGCTCTCGACGGCCGTCGACGGCGCCGCCGCCGTCCTCCAGCAGCGCGAGGCCCAGGTGCACGCCTCGTACCGGCGCGACCTGGTCCCGTACCAGGCTCCGCAGCCGGGCAGCGCCCTGGTCGTCTGGCGCCCGACGCCGAAGCGGCCGCTGGGCTGATCCGGCGCATGCGCACAGAGGCCCCGCCCGAACCCTTCACGCAGGGCCTGGGCGGGGCCTCCGCGTGCGTCCGCCGTCCGCATCCGCCCCGCGGGCCGTCCGAGCCCTCGGCGGGGCCTAGGGCAGGCCCTCGGCGTCCGCGGGGCCCGTCCGAGCCCTCGGCGGGGCCTAGGGCAGGCCCTCGGCGTCCGCGGGGCCCGAGTCGTGCAGGATGCCGGACTCGGCGATGAGGTATCCCAGCTGGGCCCTGCTGCCGCTGCCCAGGGCGGTGGCCAGTTTGGCGATGTGCGCGCGGCAGGTGCGCACGTTCATGCCCAGGCGCCGGGCGATGGCCTCGTCGACGTGCCCCTCGATGAGGAGGTGGGCGATGGAGCGCTGCACGCCGGAGATCCCGTCCGGGCTGTGCGTGTACGTGACCTTGTCGTTCAGGGGTACGGCCCTGCGCCACAGCTGCTCGAACACCTTGATGAGGTACTCGATCAGCCCCGGGTGCCGCAGTTCCAGGGCGACGCGCCGATCATGGCTCGCGGGGATGAAGGCCACGGTACGGTCGAAGATCATGAGACGCTCGATGAGTTCCTCCAGCGTGCGGATCTCGACCTTGCCCGTCGAGATCCTGTCCACGTAGGCGAGCGTGCCCTGGCTGTGCCGCACGGTGTGCTGGTAGAGCGTACGGATCTTCACCCCGCGGTCGATCATCGGCGAGGCGCGCTCCAGGGACTGGCTGAGGCTGAACATCGGCCGTGCGCCACCCGGCTGGACGGTCAGGGCCTCGGTGTGACACTCGGAGGTGGCCAGGTCGATGGCGGCGTTGATCTGGTCGAATCCCTCCAGCACCGTGATGGCGTGGGTGTTGGCGGGGCTCCGGGCGCTGAGGGCGAGGAACGGCTCGAACGCGTCGGTGAGATCCACGGCGGTCCGCCGGCGGTCCTGGATCTCGCGTTCGATCGGGTGGAGCCGTTGGGCGAGGGCGACGGACGGGGGAACCGCGCGCAGCTGGTTCGCGTCGTCCGGGTCGGGGCGCAGCAGAGCGAATTCGAGCAGGCAGGGGGCGTTCTTCACTTCACCGCGGGCGACGCGGCCGGTGCTCAGGGCCGCTGCGTAGAGCCGGGTTCCTTCGGCGCACATCTCCGTGACGGGGTGGTGATGTGTCGGGTTTGTTGTGCTCTGCGGCAAATCTCCACCCCCCAGGGTCCTGAACATGTAAGAACATGATGCATCGTCCCTGTGGCACTGACGTGCCTGAATGAGCCATCGTCTGTCAGTGCGGGGGAGAAGATTCCATCAAGTGAGGACGAAGCCGACCATGTATAAGAGAATGCTTCGCTCGGCGCTTGCCGTTGTTTTCTCCGTCGCCGCGATTTTTGGGGCAGTCGCCGCTGTCAACGGGGACACGGGAAGCGCTGGTACCGGTGCGAGTGCGCCCGTCGAGAAGAAGGCCGGGAACGACTTCGGCTGGGACACCATCCCTGCGCATGCGCAGGTTTCCTGATGACCCCCGACGACCACGGATTCCGCCGTGAAATGGCATCGGCATACCGCTCCGGCTGGCAGTTCATCGATCTCACCAGTGCCATTCCTTACGCAGGTGACTCGCTGAAGGTCACCCTCTTCGGCCAGCCCGTCATCGTGGTGCGGGAAGAGGACGAGGACGTCCGCGCCTACCGCTGTCTGCGTCGTCCCCGGGGCGCGCCGCAGCCCGTCCGCTGCGAGATCCGGTACGGCATGGTCTTCGTCAATCTGGACCAGCGTGACCACCAACTTTTCGAACCCGACTCCGCCGCCACCCCCCGCAGTGCCTGAAGCGATTCCCCTGTCGTCGCAGATCGCTCAGGTGCTACCCCCCACACAGCGGCGCCATCGTGGACCTGACCACGATGGCGCCGCTGTGATGTTCGTGTCCAGTGCTTGAACCGGACGTAGTCGAACGGGACGTGGCCGAAGGGGACGTGACCGAACGGGACGTGGCCGACGGGGACATGCGCGACTACGCGCGCCCCATCGCCCGCTCCAGGCTGATCTCCACGACCACCCGGTCCGGGTTCGGCGAGGGCGTCCGCCCGTACCGCTCCGCGTAGCGGCGTACCGCCTCCGCGACCGAGGCCTCGTCCGTACGGACCACCGCGCGGCCCTCCAGGGTCGCCCAGCGCCGCCCCTCCAGCTGGCACACCGCCACCCGGGCCCCGCCCTGCGGGCCGCCCTGCGACGCCAGCACGTTGCGGACCTTCTTGCTGTGCTTGTTGCTGATCACCCGTGCCAGCCCGGCCTCCGGGTCGTAGGTCACGCCCACCGGGACCACGTGCGGGCTGCCGTCGGGGCGGTGGGTGGTCAGCGTGCAGATGTGCCGCTCCCGCCAGAAGGCGAGGTAGTCCGGCGTCGGGTTGAGTACGTCTTGGGTCGGGCGGGCCGTGCCGGCCGGGCTGGGAGTCGACATGCGCGAAGGGTACGTCCCTCCACCTTGAGTGGAATAGACTCAACTTTGTGCAGGTTACTCATGTAAAGCACACACAGGAGAGGAAGGGAGAAGGCGCACGTGGATGCCGAGCTGACCAACCGGAGCCGGGACGCGCTGAACGCGGCCACGACCAGGGCCGTCAAGGACGGGCACGCCGACCTGACGCCCGCGCACCTGCTGCTGGCGCTGCTCGCCGGCGAGGACAACGAGAACATCACCGACCTGCTCGCCGCGACCGACGCCGACCAGGCCGCCGTACGTGCCGGAGCGGAGCGGCTGCTCGCCGCCCTGCCCAGCGTCACGGGCTCCACGGTCGCGCCCCCGCAGCCCACCCGCGAGCTGCTCGCCGTACTGGCCGAGGCCGACGCGCAGGCCGGGAAGCTCGGCGACGAGTACCTCTCCACCGAACACCTACTCATCGCCCTCGCCGCCAAGGGCGGCGCGGCCGGCGAGCTCCTTTCCGCCCAGGGCGCGACCGCCAAGAAGCTGCGCGAGGCCTTCGAAAAAGCAAGAGGAGGGCGGCGGGTGACCACCCCCGACCCCGAGGGCCAGTACAAGGCCCTGGAGAAGTTCGGCACCGATTTCACGGCGGCCGCCCGCGAGGGCAAGCTCGACCCCGTCATCGGCCGCGACCACGAGATCCGCCGCGTCGTCCAGGTGCTCTCGCGCCGGACGAAGAACAACCCGGTGCTCATCGGCGAGCCCGGCGTCGGCAAGACGGCCGTCGTCGAGGGCCTGGCCCAGCGCATCGTCAAGGGCGACGTCCCCGAGTCCCTGAAGAACAAGCGGCTGGTCTCCCTGGACCTCGGCGCGATGGTGGCCGGCGCCAAGTACCGCGGCGAGTTCGAGGAGCGGCTCAAGACGGTCCTCTCGGAGATCAAGTCCAGCGACGGCCAGATCATCACCTTCATCGACGAGCTGCACACCGTCGTCGGCGCGGGCGCCGGCGGGGACTCCTCCATGGACGCGGGCAACATGCTCAAGCCCATGCTGGCCCGCGGTGAACTGCGCATGGTCGGCGCGACCACCCTCGACGAGTACCGCGAGCGGATCGAGAAGGACCCGGCGCTGGAGCGGCGCTTCCAGCAGGTGCTGGTGGCGGAGCCGAGCGTCGAGGACACCATCGCGATCCTGCGCGGGCTCAAGGGCCGCTACGAGGCCCACCACAAGGTCGTCATCAACGACAGTGCGCTCGTCGCCGCCGCCACCCTCTCCGACCGCTACATCACCTCCCGCTTCCTGCCGGACAAGGCCATCGACCTCGTCGACGAGTCCATGTCCCGGCTCCGGATGGAGATCGACTCCTCGCCGCTGGAGATCGACGAGCTCCAGCGCTCGGTCGACCGCCTGCGCATGGAGGAGCTGGCCCTGAACAACGAGTCCGACCCGGCCTCGCGCGAGCGCCTGGAGAAGATCCGCAAGGACCTCGCGGACAAGGAGGAGGACCTGCGGGGCCTCACCGCCCGCTGGGAGAAGGAGAAGCAGTCCCTCAACCGGGTCGGCGAGCTCAAGGAGCGCCTGGACGACCTGCGCGGCCAGGCCGAGCGCGCCCAGCGCGACGGGGACTTCGACACCGCCTCCCAGCTGCTCTACGGGGAGATCCCGGCCCTGGAGCGGGAGCTCGTGGACGCCACCGAGGCCGAGGCGGAGGTCTCCAAGGACACGATGGTCAAGGACGAGGTCGGCCCCGACGACATCGCGGACGTGGTCGGCGCCTGGACGGGCATCCCGGCCGGCCGCCTCCTGGAGGGCGAGACCCAGAAGCTGCTCCGCATGGAGGAGGAGCTGGGCCGCCGCCTGATCGGCCAGGGCGAGGCCGTGCGCGCCGTCTCCGACGCCGTGCGCCGCACCCGCGCGGGCATCGCGGACCCGGACCGGCCGACCGGCTCGTTCCTCTTCCTCGGGCCCACGGGCGTGGGCAAGACGGAGCTGGCCAAGGCCCTCGCGGACTTCCTCTTCGACGACGAGCGGGCCATGATCCGCATCGACATGTCGGAGTACGGCGAGAAGCACAGCGTGGCCCGCCTCGTCGGCGCCCCGCCCGGGTACGTGGGCTACGAGGAGGGCGGCCAGCTCACGGAGGCCGTCCGGCGCCGCCCGTACAGCGTCGTCCTCCTGGACGAGGTCGAGAAGGCCCACCCCGAGGTCTTCGACGTCCTGCTCCAGGTCCTCGACGACGGCCGCCTCACGGACGGTCAGGGCCGCACGGTGGACTTCCGCAACACGATCCTGATCCTGACCTCGAACCTGGGATCGCAGTTCCTGACGGATCCGTCCACAGGTGTGGACGAGAAGAAGGCCCGGGTCCTGGACGTGGTGCGGGCCTCCTTCAAGCCGGAGTTCCTCAACCGCCTGGACGACCTGGTGGTCTTCTCCTCCCTGAGCGGGGCCGAGCTGGCCCACATCGCCGAGCTCCAGATCGGCCGCCTGGCCAAGCGCCTGGCCGAACGCCGCCTGATCCTGGACGTCACCCCCGAGGCCCTGGCCTGGCTGGCGGACAAGGGCAACGACCCGGCGTACGGCGCCCGCCCCCTGCGCCGCCTGATCCAGACGGCCATCGGCGACCGCCTGGCCAAGGAGATCCTCGCGGGCGAGGTCCGCGACGGCGACACCGTCCGGGTATCGGTGGCGGGCGACGACCTCCTGGTGGGCAAGCTGCTCTGACGCCCCGCGAAGGGCGCTGGGGGCCCCGGGGGGCCCGGGAGCCCCGGGAGCCCCGGGGTACTTAAGACCTCTCCGGGGCCCCTCGTACGTCGGAGGCCTCGAACCCGACCAGGACCGTGACGGGGGACGTGACGGGGGACGCGGCGGGCGAAGCGGCTGCGGCTGCGGCCTCGGAGGCTCCCGCCTCCGGGATTACGCGGATCTTCAGGTACCGCGCCGAGCCGGCCACCGGTTCGGCGTAGTCGACGCTGCGGCACCACGCTGCCGGCGGGACCTGCGCGCCCTGGCCGGCGGGGCAGGAGGTCCCGGCCGTCCCCGGGGGGAAGGTGCCGGCCAGCCATGCGTCGACGGCGTCGCGTTCCATCCGGAAGGACCCACGCATCTCGGTGTCCAGCCAGTCGAGCCGCTCGCACTGCCCCTCCCGGGCCCCGGCCGGCAGGCTTCCGCGGGCGAACGCCAGGGCTTGTGCGCAAGGGACCTCCGCCCGATTCGCGGGGCCTCCTCCGGGCCCGCCCCAGCCGCTCAGGTCCGTCGCCAGCCAGATCGCCCCGCCTACGCCGATCGCCGACACGGCCGTCACCGAGATCGCGAGTACGCGCAAACTCCCTTGAATGGCCATCCATCCCCCTTACGGGCGCCCTACGCCTGTCCGCCCGGAGCGGATCGTGGCTGCCGGGGTGGACACGGGGTGGGCGCGATGGGGGAGGATGGCGGCATCCGCACGAAGGGAAGTCACACGGTGAGCATCGACCCGGCCTCGATTCCGAACTTCGGAGGGCAGCAGCCCGATCCGCAGGCCACTGGACCGGCGGGCCCCGTCGTCCCCGACCAGGACCTGGTCAAGCAGCTCCTGGAGCAGATGGAGCTCAAGTACGTCGTCGACGACGAGGGTGACCTCGCGGCGCCGTGGGAGGACTTCCGCACGTACTTCATGTTCCGCGGCGAGGACGAGCAGCAGGTCTTCTCCGTGCGGACGTTCTACGACCGCCCGCACAAGATCGACGAGAAGCCCCAGCTCCTCGAGTCGATCGACGACTGGAACCGCCGCACGCTGTGGCCCAAGGTCTACAGCCACACGCACGACGACGGCTCCGTCCGCCTGATCGGCGAGGCGCAGATGCTGATCGGCACCGGCGTGAACCTGGAGCACTTCGTGTCCTCCACGGTCAGCTGGGTCCGCGCGTCGATCGAGTTCGACAAGTGGCTCGTCGAGCAGTTCGGCCTGGAGAAGGAAGTCGACTCGGCGGCCGACCAGAAGGACGGCGAAGAGGGCGGCGACAGCGGGACCAACTAGGTCTTCGCGGCCTCGCGGCCTCGCGGCGGCACGCCTACGGCGCCACCCCGGACGCGAGCAGCAGGTACGGCCCGTACGCGTACGAGAGCCCGGCCAGCACCCCGGTCACCACGACCGCGGTGCGCGGCCGGGCTTTCGCCATGAGGGCCGCCGCCGGCAGCAGCAGCGCGAACGCGGGCAGCAGGAAGCGCGGCTTCGATTCGAAGAAGCCGGCGCCGCCGTAGGTCATCACCAGCAGCACGCCCGTGTACACGAGCAGCGGCAGCGGTATCCGCCGGTCGGCCGCCAGCAGCCCGGCGAGCACCAGCGCCGCCACCAGCAGGACCACCGTCACGATCGTGGCGAGCTCCACCTGGCCGGGCGAGCCCAGGGCGTGCCGGGCGGAGCGCAGCGCCCCGGCGCCGAAGTCGAAGCGCGAGCCCCAGCCGCTCTGGACGGCGAAGTAGCCGCCGAGCGGATCCCCCCGGTGCACGCCGACGAGCAGGACGTACGAGGCCCAGCCCGCGGGAGCGGCCAGCCCGGCTGCCCACACCCGCGCGGGCGCCCGGCCCCGCCGCCGGCAGATCTCGTACGCGGCGGCCGCCGTCACGGCCGCGGCGACCGCGATCCCGGTGGGCCGGGTCAGCCCCGCGAGGACGGCGAGCCCCGCCGCCCACCCCCAGCGGCCGCGCAGCAGCGCGTACAGGGCCCAGGCGGCGAAGGCGGTCAGCAGGGCCTCGGTGTAGGCGAGCGTCAGCATGAGGGCGTGCGGCAGCGCGGCCCACAGCGCGACGAGCAGCACCCCGGCGCGGGCCCCGAGCAGGTGCGCCCCGACCCGGTACACCCCCGCGGCGGCCGCGCCCGCGGCGATCCAGGCGACGGCCAGCGCGGCGACGGTCAGCGAGCCGGGCAGCACGAGGGAGGCGCAGCGGATCAGGACGGGGTACAGCGGGAAGAACGCGGAGTCGCTCTGCACGGACCCGATGCCGGGATAGACCTGGGTCCGGCCGTAGCCGTGCTCGGCGATCCGCAGGTACCAGACGGAGTCCCAGGACTCCCCGAGCACCCGCAGGGGGCTGCGCCCGCTCCACCAGGCCGCCACGGCCACCGCCAGCACCCCGGCCCCGCGCACGGCCGCGTACACCCCGAGCGCGAGGAAGACCCCCGGAACCCGGCCGGCCCGGCCGGTGCGCCGCCCGGACCGCGTGCCGTTCGACAGCGTGCCGTTCGACAGCATTTGCGTCGCCATGCGTCCCGACTTTCTGGGGGCCCGCCCCCGGTCGGAGCCGCCACGATGGGGAAACCCTACGTCGACGGGTCCGCCGGGCCCCGGGATCGGCGGCGGCTTGTCCGCTTTCCGCGTGCACCCGGCTCAGAGCCGCCGCAGCCGCTCCACCGCCTCCTCCAGGACGTCGGTGCGCTTGCAGAAGGCCCAGCGGACGTGGGAGGCGCCGGCGGCCTTGTCGTCGTAGAAGACCTGGTTCGGGATGGCCACCACCCCGCAGCGCTCCGGCAGGGCCCGGCAGAAGGCCAGGCCGTCCCGCTCGCCGAGGGGGGTGATGTCGGTGGTGACGAAGTAGGTGCCCTGCGGGCGGAACACCTCGAAGCCCGCCGCCGCGAGGCCGTCGGAGAGGAGGTCGCGCTTGGCGGCCAGGTCCGCGCGGAAGGAGTCGTAGTACGCGTCGGGCAGGGCGAGGGCCTCGGCGATGGCGTACTGGAACGGGCCTGAGGACACGTACGTCAGGAACTGCTTCGCCGAGCGGACGGCCGTGACCAGCTCGGGCGTCCCCGTCACCCAGCCGACCTTCCAGCCCGTGAAGGAGAAGCTCTTGCCGGCGGAGGAGATGGTGACCGTGCGCTCGCGCATGCCCGGCAGGCTCGCCAGCGGGGTGTGGACGCCCTCGAAGACCAGGTGCTCGTACACCTCGTCCGTGATGACCAGCAGGTCGCGGGAGACGGCCAGCTCGGCGACCGCGGCCAGCTCGGCGGGGTTCAGGACGGTGCCCGTCGGGTTGTGCGGGGTGTTCAGGAGCAGGAGGCGGGTGCGGGGGGTGACCGCCGCGCGCAGCGCGTCCACGTCGAGGCGGAAGTCCGGGGCGCGCAGGGTCAGCGGCACCCGGACGGCCCCGGCCATGGCGATGCAGGCGGCGTAGGAGTCGTAGAAGGGCTCCAGGGCGATGACCTCGTCTCCCGGCTCCAGCAGGGCCAGGAGCGAGGCGGCGATGGCCTCGGTGGCCCCGGCGGTGACGAGCACCTCGGTGTCCGGGTCGTAGGCCAGGCCGTAGAAGCGCTGCTGGTGCGCGGCGATCGCGGTACGCAGCTCCGGAACGCCGGGGCCCGGCGGGTACTGGTTGCCCCGGCCGTCGCGGATCGCGCGGGCCGCCGCCTCGGCGATCTCGGCGGGGCCGTCGGTGTCGGGGAAGCCCTGGCCGAGGTTGATCGATCCCGTGGCGGTGGCCAGGGCGGACATCTCCGCGAAGATCGTGGTGCCGAAGGCCGCCAGCTTGCGGTTGAGGAAGGGGCGGGCGGGGCCGTTGGTGCGTTCGGGATCGCTCATGGGCGCAATCCTGCGGGGAAGCTCTGGACTTGCTCAAGTGTGCTTTGGGCCGCGCAGGGCGCGGGCATCCCCCCAGCACGCGGGACGAAGGGGATCCCGCACCCCGGGGAACCGGGGGAGCAGAGAGGGGTCGGGGGATGATCCTCGGAATAGTGATCTTCGTGGCGGTGGTCGTGGTGATCGTCGTGGTGGCGGTCAAGGCCGGAGGCGGCCGGGGTGGCCGGGGTGACCGCGGGGGCGGCAGCGCCGCCGCCGCCGGTGGTGGTGCGGGCTGGTGGGCCGGGGGCGGCTCCTCGGGCCACTCCTCCTCGTGCGGCTCCTCGTCGTCCAGCTGTAGTTCGTCGTCCTCGTCCTGCGGCGGCGGCGGAGGATGCGGTTCCAGCTGACACGGGGCAGCATGGAGCCATGGGATCCATGGCTTTCGACGCCGGACCACCCTTCGTACCGCGTCCCGCATACGTGAGGCGCCCGCCGGGCACAACTTCCGTCGGGCGTCTTCTTGTTCGGACGTCACGGCCGCGCATTACGGCGTACGGGCGGCATGTGATTGAACACGTGAACTGTGTAGCCCCCGAGGGGATGTAAACCCCTGCAACTTGGGTAAAAACGCTGTGAGTGCCGTGCCTTTCATGATTCCCTCGGTTGAGTAGACCAGTCCTCGGACCTCCCTGGACTTCCTGTGGACCCGTGCCGGTGTCCCCCACCCGTTGACTACCGCTGGCGGGCCCCGGCCCATCTCCCTCGCGCGTTTGCGGAGCCGACTCATGCTCACGACCCTCCAGACCACCTATACCGACACGCGTGCCGCCGATCTCGCCTGGGCCCTGGGTCGGGAGCGGCTGCCCGCCCTGGCCGTACTGAACCTCGAACTGGGTGGCGCGAAAGTGGAGTTGCGCCTGCTCGGCGCCTCCCACCAGGTGCTCCTGGAGGAGGGCGACGTGCTCTGCTCCGAGACCGTCGCCTGCATGCCCGGCAGCAGCACCCCGCTTCCGCTCGGCGTGGCCAAGCGCGTCGGCGACTGGGAGTACGAGTTCGCCGCGCGCGTCGAGAACCTCTCGCGCGGCTCCTTCGCAGGGCGGGCGCAGGAACTGCTCGCGCTGGTCGCGGATCACCCGAACGGGCTCGCCGGTACCTTCCCCGGCAGCCCGCACGCCTTCACCGCCATGCTCGCGCAGCGGTACGAGGGTCAGGTCCGGTGGCGGACCTGGCACGCGTATCCGCAGGAAGGGCAGTTGGTGGCCACGCGCACCCGGGTCGGCGTACGGGCGTCCGCGGCGGGCGCGGGAGCGGGAGCGGGAGCCGCAGCGGGCGCGGGTGCGGCGGGCGCCGCGCAGGTGGGCGCGCAGGCGCCGGTGCTGATCTAGGCCGCCTCCTTACGGATCTTGGGGGCGCCCGGCGGTTCACGGATCTTGAGGGCGCCCGGCCGTCGCCGGGCGCCGGCGCTGATCCGGGGTCCGCCGGGCCCGCCGGGTCGCGGGGGTCGCGGGGGTCGCGGAGTTGCCGGGTGGTTACGCCAACTGCCCGAACCAGTGCGCCACTTACACCCATGTGGGTGACCGGATGCGAGCAGACGGTGACGTACGGTTCGCTTCATGATCGACCGTTCCGCCCCGCGCGGGGTGCTTCGCACCCGGTGGCGCCGCCATCCGGCTCCGGAGCCGCGCGGTGTGGCCCGCGTCCCGGCCGCCCTGCCCGTACGGCCCAGGACCGGCCGACTCCTCGTCCTGGCCACCGTGTTCGTCTGCGCCGCCTGCGGGCTCGTATACGAGCTGGAGCTGCTCGCCCTCGGCTCGTACCTGATCGGCGACTCCGTCACCCAGGCGTCGGTCGTGCTGTCCGTCATGGTCTTCGCCATGGGCGTCGGCTCCCTGCTGGCCAAGGCCCTGCGCGGCCGCCCCGCCTTCGGCTTCGCCCTCGTCGAGGCGGGCCTCGCCCTGCTCGGCGGGCTCTCGGCCATGGCGCTCTACGCCAGCTTCGCCTGGCTGGGGGAGTCCCGGCCCGCGCTGGTCGCCTTCTCCTTCGCCATCGGCGTCCTCATCGGCGCCGAGATCCCGCTCCTGATGGTCCTCATCCAGCGCATCCGCAGACAGGACGCGGGCGGCGCCGTCGCCGACCTGTTCGCCGCCGACTACGTCGGAGCCCTCGTCGGCGGCCTCGCCTTCCCCTTCCTGCTGCTGCCCGTCCTCGGCCAGCTCACCGGCGCCATGCTCACCGGCACCGTCAACGTCGTCGCCGGCGGCGGCCTCGTCCTGTGGCTGTTCCGCCGGGACCTGAGCCGGCGCGCCCGCTGGCTGCTCGTCACCGTCAACGTCACCGTCCTGGGCGTCCTGGGCTGCGCCACCGTCCTCGCCGACGACTTCGAACGCGTCGCCCGCCGCGCCGTCTACGGCGCCGAGGTCCGCGTCGCCGTCCAGACCGGCGTGCAGGAGCTCGTCCTCACCGGTCCCCCGAACGGCTCACCGCGCTCCCTCGACCTCTTCCTCGACGGCCGCCTGCGGGTCAGCGGCTACGACGAGTACCGCTACCACGAGGCCCTCGTGCACCCCGCGATGACCGGCCCGCACACCCGCGTCCTGGTCCTCGGAGGCGGCGACGGACTCGCCGCCCGCGAGGTGCTGCGCTACCGCGGCGTCGCCTCCGTCACCGTCGTCGAGCTCGACCCCGGAGTCGTGCGGCTCGCCCGGACCGACCCGATGCTCTCCGCGCTGAACGAGCGGGCGTACGAGGACCCGCGGGTCGGCGTCGTCACTGCGGACGCCTTCCGCTGGCTGCGCGCACCCGCCGCCCGGGCCCGCTTCGACGTCATCGTCTCCGACCTGCCCGACCCCGGGATCACCCCCAGCACGAAGCTGTACTCGCAGGAGTTCTACGGGCTGGCCGCGCGGGCCCTGCGCCCCGGCGGGCGGCTCGCCGTCCACGCGGGGCCGCCCGGCACCAGGCCCCGTACCTACTGGACCGTCGAGGCCACCCTGCGCGCGGCCGGCCTGCGCACCGCCCCCTACAGTGCGGGCGGCCGCCTCTCGGGCTTCGCCGCCGGCCCCGACCGGGCGCTCGGCGCGGCTTCCGCCTCCGCGGCGAAGCTCCCGCAGGACTGGGGCTTCGTCCTGGCGGCCCGCGACGGCGTGCCCCGGCTCCGGGTGGACCGGGAGACGCCCGCCCTGCGCTCCCTGTCCACGCAGTCCCTGGCCGACGCGGCCCGGGACACGGAGCGCACCCGGGTGGGGGGCCTCCCGCCGTCGACGCTGCCGCACCCGCGGTACTCGTAGGCGCGGTGCTCGTAGCCGGGGTACGCGTAGCCGGGGTACTCGTGGCGGGGCTGCCGCGTCGGTAGGCTCGTCCGCATGGAGCATCAGGTGTTCGTACCGGTCCCCTCCGCAGACGTCCGCGCCGTGCTGCGCGACCCCGCCCGGCTGGCGCGGTGCGTGCCGGGGCTCCAGCAGGACGCCGATACCGAGGCCGGGCCGCTGTCCGGCCGGCTCAGGGTGCGGGTCGGCGGCCACACCGTCACCTACCGCGGGGCCCTCTCCGTCACCGAGCAGGACCCGGACCGCTTCACCCTCGCGGGCGAGGGCACCGAGGTGCGGGGGAGCGGGACCGTGAAGCTCACCCTCGCGGTGCGCCTGGCCGAGGCGGACGGCGGCACCCGGCTGGAGTTCACCGCCGAGTCCGCCGCCGACGGGCGCGCCGCCGCCTTCGACCCCGACGCGGCCGCCACGGCCGCGCACCGCCTCCTGGACCGGTCCGCCGGGCACCTCGCGGCCGTCGCGGTCGATGCGATCGACGGCACGGCCGGGCCCGGGGACGGGGTTTCGACGGACGCCGGCGTCGATGCCGACGCGGACGTAGACACGGACGCCGACATGGACGCCGACATGGACGCCGACACGGACGCCGACACGGACGCGGACCAGGACGCGGACCAGGACGCGGGCCAGGACGCGGGCCCCGGCCCGGGGTTCACCGAGGTCACCGCGTCCGTGTTCGACACCGAGGTCCCGGCCCCGTCCCTGGACCCGTTCCTGGAAGGCACCTTCGAAGGCATGGCCGACCTCGGGGACCTGGGCGGCCCCCCGCGTCCGCCGGCCGAGGCCGCGCACGCCCGCCGCACGATGATCGGCCGCAGCGCGGAGGAGGTGGACCACGCGCCCCCGCGCGGCCGCTACGCCCCGGTCCCGGCGCCCACGTCCGCCTCCGTGAACGCCGGCCTTCGCTGGATCGCCCCGGCCGCCGCCGTGGCCGTGGCCTCGGCGGTCCTCCTGGGCCGCGCCCTGCGCCGCCGCCGCTGACCCGGGGAACGCGCCCGCCCGCCCCCGGGGAACGCGCCCGCCGGACCCGGGGAACGCGCCCGCCCGCCCCCGGGGAACGCGCCCGCCGGACCCGGGGAACGCGCCCGCTTCTCCGTGCGGCCCTGATCACCCCGCCGGGCTGACTAAGGTCATGGCATGAGTACGCAACTGCGCGCCGGCGGCGCCGAGGTGACCATCGACCAGGAGAACGGCTGCCGGATCAGCAGTCTGCGCATCGACGGGACGGAACTGCTGCGGCAGGGGGACCACTACGGGTCCTTCCCCATGGTCCCGTGGTGCGGCCGGACCAGGAACGGGCAGTTCCAGGACGGCGCGACCCTGCACCAGCTGCCGCTCAACCACCCGCCGCACGCCATCCACGGCTTCGGCCGCGACGCCGCGTGGAGCCGCGCCCGGACCACCGCCACCGAGGCCGTCTTCACGTACCCGCTCGCCGACCCGTGGCCCTATGAGGGCCTGGTCACCCAGATCTTCGAGCTCGGCGAGAACGCGCTGACCCTGACGATGGGCATCGAGACCTACCAGGACTCCTTCCCGGCGCAGGCCGGCTGGCACCCCTGGTTCCACCGCAACCTCGGCAACGGGGGCGAGGACGTCCGCATCGACTTCGAGGCCGCCTGGCAGGAGGAGCGCGGAGCCGACCACCTGCCCACCGGCAACCGCATCGATCCCAAGCCCGGCCCCTGGGACGACTGCTTCGGCATGCCGTACGGGGTCGACGTCACCCTCACGTGGCCCGACGCCCTGGAGCTGAAGGTCACCAGCCGCTCCGAATGGGTGGTCGTGTACGACGAGGAGCCCGAGGCGGTCTGCGTGGAACCGCAGTCGGGCCCGCCCAACGGCCTGAACGGCCTCCCGCAGCTGGTCACCCCCGTGGACCCGCTGGAGATCTCCACGACGTGGACGTGGCGGCGGCTCGGGTAGTGCCCAATTAAGCTCGGTGCCATGAGTGACGTACGCGATGCGCTTCTGCAGCAGATCAAGGACAAGGCCGTCGTGCACGGCAAGGTGATCCTCTCCTCCGGCCGCGAGGCCGACTACTACATCGACCTCCGCCGGATCACCCTGGACGGCGAGGCCGCCCCGCTGGTCGGCCAGGTCATGCTCGACCTCACCGCCGACCTGGAGTTCGACTGCGTCGGCGGCCTGACGCTGGGCGCCGACCCGGTCGCCACCTCGATGCTGCACGCCTCCGCCGCGCGCGGCGCGCGCCTGGACGCCTTCGTCGTCCGCAAGGCGCAGAAGGCGCACGGCATGCAGCGCCGCATCGAGGGCACCGACGTGAAGGGCAAGCGCTGCCTGGTGGTCGAGGACACCTCGACCACCGGCGGTTCCCCGCTGACCGCCGTCGAGGCGGTCCGCGAGGCCGGCGGCGAGGTCGTGGCCGTCGCGACGATCGTCGACCGCGGCGCGGCCGACGCCATCGCGGCCGCCGGACTGCCTTACCTCACGGGCTACCAGCTGGACGACCTCGGTTTGTCCTAACACTCGGACAGCGGGTCGTGCTTCCGCACAACTGGTGACTTAGGTCCCCGAGAGTCCGGAAGTAGGCCCTGACCTGCGTCTTTTCGGTCGGGTGGAGTGTTTCACGTGAAACACTCCACCCGGTTCGGGCCACAGGGCGCCGTCGCGGAGGTGGAGTGGGGGCCCGAGTCTGGAAAGATGGGGACGACGGCAACGTCGCCCCCAGGTCAGGGCCCGCAATAAGCACACTCCCCGCACATCCAAGGAGCGGACAGATGCCCATCGCAACCCCCGAGGTCTACAACGAGATGCTCGACCGGGCGAAGGCAGGCAAGTTTGCCTACCCGGCGATCAACGTGACCTCGACCCAGACCCTGCACGCTGCACTGCGCGGCTTCGCGGAGGCCGAGAGCGACGGCATCATCCAGATCTCCACCGGTGGTGCGGAGTTCCTGGGTGGCCAGTACAACAAGGACATGGTCACCGGCGCCGCCGCCCTGGCCGAGTTCGCGCACATCGTGGCCGCCAAGTACGACATCACCGTCGCGCTGCACACGGACCACTGCCCCAAGGACAAGCTGGACACCTACGTCCGCCCGCTGATCGAGATCTCGGCCGAGCGCGTGGCCCGCGGCCTCAACCCGCTCTTCCAGTCGCACATGTGGGACGGTTCCGCCGAGACCCTGGCCGACAACCTGGCCATCGGCCAGGAGCTGCTCGCCAAGGCCGCCGCCGCGAAGATCATCCTCGAGGTCGAGATCACCCCGACCGGTGGCGAGGAAGACGGCGTCAGCCACGAGATCAACGACGAGCTGTACACCACCGTCGACGACGCGCTGCGCACCGCCGAGGCCCTGGGCCTGGGCGAGAAGGGCCGCTACCTGCTGGCCGCCTCCTTCGGCAACGTGCACGGCGTCTACAAGCCGGGCAACGTCGTCCTGCGCCCCGAGCTCCTCAAGGACCTCCAGGCCGGCGTCGGCGAGAAGTACGGCAAGTCCTCCCCGTTCGACTTCGTCTTCCACGGCGGCTCGGGCTCCACGGCCGAGGAGATCGCCACCGCGCTGGAGAACGGCGTCGTGAAGATGAACCTCGACACCGACACCCAGTACGCCTTCACCCGTCCGGTCGTGGACCACATGTTCCGCAACTACGACGCGGTCCTGAAGGTCGACGGCGAGGTCGGCACCAAGTCGAAGTACGACCCCCGCACGTGGGGCAAGGCCGCCGAGGCCGGCATGGCCGCGCGCGTCACCGAGGCCTGCGCGAACCTGCGTTCCACGGGCACGAAGCTCAAGTAGCAGCGGCTCACAGAGCAGCTGACACAGCAGCTGACGCAGCAGCTGGCATAGCGGCTCACAGAGCAGCTCACGTGGCAGCGGCTTCCCGGAAGGGCCCGGCTCCACCGTCCACGGACGGCGGGGCCGGGCCCTTCCCGCATGTCCGCGTCCCCCATCCCCCAGACTGTGGGCATGTCTCTTCACCAGAACCTCCTCGGGGGCCCCGCCCCCACCCACCTCCCCGACGAGCCGGGCATCGCGGCCCTCGCCGCGGGCACCCCCGCCGTCGAGGTGGCCGCCGCGCACCCGACCTCCTCCCTCGCCTGGGCCCTCCTCGCCGACGAGGCCTTCGAGGCCGGCCGCACGGTCGAGTCGTACGCCTACGCCCGTACGGGCTACCACCGCGGCCTGGACGCGCTGCGCCGCGCCGGCTGGAAGGGCCACGGCCCGGTGCCGTGGGAGCACGAGCCGAACCGCGGCTTCCTGCGCGCCCTGAACGCCCTGGCCCGCGCGGCCGGAGCGATCGACGAGAAGGAGGAGTTCGCGCGCTGCTCGACCTTCCTGCGCGACTCCTCCGAGACGGCCGCGGACGTCCTCGCCGTCTGAGGTCCGACGCGTTCGACGCCCCGTACCGGGCGGGTTCCCGCAGGGGGCCCGCCCGGTCGCGGGAAGTGACGTGCGCCACTGACTATTGAAGCCCCGCGGCACGACGGTCCTATGATGCGGACAGGGGACCGGAGCTCCACTCACCTCACCGGAAGGAGCGGACCGCTACCCGGAAGCACGTATCGAGGAGACAGCGATGTCGCACGCCCTTGATGCCTCCGGAGACGGCGGTTCGGACACCCCGAACCTCGACTTCGCCGGCACGACCCCCTACGAGGACTACGTCCAGGCGGACGTCCTCACCCACCTCCAGCACCTGCGTTCGGACGACCCGGGCGAGATGGTCTTCCTGGTCACCACCCAGGTCATGGAGCTGTGGTTCACGGTCATCGTCCACGAGTGGGAGACCGCCGCACAGGCGCTCCGCGAGGACGAGCTCCCCGTCGCGATGGATGCGCTGAAACGATCCCTCCGCGAGCTGGAGGCCCTCAACGCCTCCTGGCGCCCCCTCGCCCAGCTGACCCCGGGCCAGTTCAACGCGTACCGCGCCGCCCTCGGCGAGGGCTCCGGCTTCCAGTCGGCGATGTACCGCCGGATGGAGTTCCTGCTCGGCGACAAGGCCGCTTCCATGCTGGTCCCGCACCGCGGCGCCCCGCGCGTCCACGCGGAGCTGGAGAAGGCCCTCCAGGAGCCCAGCCTCTACGACGAGGTGCTGAGCCTCCTCGCGCGCCGCGGGCTCCCGGTCCCGCAGTCGGTCCTCGACCGCGACCTCTCGCAGCGCTACGAGCCCTCGCCCGAGGTCGAAGCCGTCTGGACGGCCCTGTACGCCACCCCGGACGCCCACCTCGACCTGCACCGCCTCGGCGAGGTCCTCACCGACGTGGCCGAGCTGGTCTGGCGCTGGCGCAACGACCACCTGGTCGCGACCCGGCGCGCGATGGGCGCGAAGACGGGCACGGGCGGCTCGGCCGGCGTGACCTGGCTGGAGAAGCGGGCCCAGAAGAACGTGTTCCCGGAGCTCTGGACGGCGCGCAGCCATGTCTGAGCCGACCACGGGACCGGACCTGGCGGCCCGCGCCGAAGCCCTGGACGCGGCCGATCCCCTCGGCAAGCTCCGCGACCGCTTCACCCTCCCCGAGGGCGTGGTCTACCTCGACGGCAACAGCCTCGGCGCGCTCCCCGCGGGGGTGGCCGCACGGCTCGCCGAGGTGGTCACGGAGCAGTGGGGCACCCGCCTGATCCGCTCCTGGACCGAGGGCGAGGCCAACTGGTGGAACGCCCCCGAGCGCATCGGCGACCGGATAGCCCCGCTGGTCGGCGCCGCCGCCGGCCAGGTGGTCGTCGGCGACTCCACCAGCGTCAACCTGTTCAAGGCGCTGGTCGGCGCCGCCCGGCTGGCCCCGCCCGGCCGGACCGAGCTGCTCGTGGACGCCGCCACCTTCCCCACCGACGGCTACATCGCCGAGTCGGCGGCCCGGATGACGGGCCTGCGCGTCGTGCCGGTCGACCCGGCCGCCGCCGCGGGGGCGATGGGCCCGGACACCGCCGTGGTCCTCCTCAACCACGCCGACTACCGCACCGGCCGCCTGCACGACCTGCCCGGCCTCACCGCGGCCGCGCACGAGGCCGGGGCGCTCGTCGTCTGGGACCTGTGCCACACGGCCGGGGCGCTGCCCGTCGGGCTCGACGCGCACGCGGTGGACCTCGCGGTCGGCTGTACGTACAAGTACCTCAACGGCGGCCCCGGCGCCCCCGCGTACCTGTACGTCGCCACCCGCCACCAGTCCGCCTTCGACTCCCCGCTGCCGGGCTGGAACGGCCACGCGGACCCGTTCGCGATGACCCCCTCCTACGAGGCCGCGCAGGGCGTGGCCCGGGCCCGCGTCGGGACCCCGGACATCCTGTCCATGCTCGCGCTGGAGGCCGCCCTGGACGCCTGGGACGGGGTTGCGGTCGAGGAGGTCCGCGCGAAGTCCCTCGCGCTGACCGACTTCTTCCTCGACTGCGTGGCGGCGTACGTCCCGGCGGGCAAGGTCGAGCTGGTCACCCCGACCGGTCACGACCAGCGCGCCAGCCAGGTGTCGCTGCGCACGGAGAACGCCGACGGGGTCATGCGCGAGCTGATCTCCCGTGGGGTGATCGGGGACTTCCGCGCCCCCGACGTCCTGCGCTTCGGATTCACTCCGCTGTACGTCGGCTTCGCGGACGCGGAGCGTGCGGCGCGCGCACTGGGTCACATTTTCGGGTGAACCGGTAGCGAAACGTCACATCACCGCGCGGGCGGGGCTACGGCCCCGCCCGCGCCGGTATCTCCCCGGCCCGCCACGGAGGGCACCGTTCCGGCCTGATACGGTCCCGCTCTGCCGGGACACCGGAACACCAGTCCCCCTCGTCCCACGCGTTACCGGAGGTTGAGCCGATGACGGACCCCGCAGTCGAACGGGACGCCGCCGAGGCCGCCTCGGCCTTCTCCCATCCGCCCGTGGCCCCCGACGCCACGGCCGCCTACGGAGAACACCCCGACCAGATCGTCGACTTCCACGCACCGCGCGGAGCGCGCGCGCAGCCGGGCGTCGCGCGTTCCGCGCCGCTGGTCGTCGTCCTGCACGGAGGGGCGTGGCGCGCCCCGTACGACCGGCAGCACGTCAGCCCTTTCGCGGACTTCCTGGCCCGGCAGGGTTTCGCCGTCGCCAACGTCGAGTACCGGCGCGGCCGGTCCCGGGCATCGCAGCCCCTGCCCCACCAGGACGCCCGGGGCCCGGTCGCCGGCCGCTGGCCCGAGACCTTCGACGACGTGGCCGCCGCGCTGGACGCCCTCCCGGAGCTCGCCGCCGGCGCCCTGCCGGAGGCCGACCCCCGCCGCATGGTGCTGACCGGCCACTCGGCCGGAGGCCACCTCGCGCTGTGGGCCGCGGCCCGGCACGTGCTCCCGCCCGACGCCCCGGCCGGCTGGAGGCTGCCCGCGCCGCCGCTGCTGCGCGGTGTGGTGGCGCTGGCCCCGATCGCGGACTTCGCGGTGGCGGAGGAGCTCGGGGTGTGCGGGGGCGCCTCGGCGCAACTCCTGGGCGGGGCCGGAGCCTTCGCCGCGCGGCGCCCGTACGCCGATCCGGCGGCGCTGCTGCCGACCGGCATCGCGACGGCGGTGGTTCAGGGGCGGAGCGACATCGTGGTCCCGGAGGCGGTGTCGGAGGCGTACGTCGCGGCGGCCGCGATGGCGGGGGAGATGGTGGGCCTGACCCTGCTGGACGGGGTCGGCCACTTCCCCCTCATCGACCCGGCGGCGGACGCGTGCGCGGTGGTGTCGGAGGAGATCGCGCAGCTGGGGTGGTAGCCCCGGTCACCCGGTCACCCGGTCACCCGGTCACCCGGTCACCCGGTCACCCGGTCACCCGGCCACCCGGTCACCCAGCCACCCAGCCACCCGGTCACCCAGCCACCCGGTCACCCAGCCACCCGGTCACCCGGCTCCCGGTACGCCGAAGGGGCGGTGCGCGACGCGCGCACCGCCCCTTCGGCTGGACCGCCTAGAGGAACGAGTTGATCTCGATCGTCTCGGTACGGCCGGGGCCGACGCCGATCGCGGAGATCGGAGCGCCCGACATCTCCTCCAGGGCCTTGACGTACGCCTGGGCGTTCTTCGGGAGGTCCGCGAAGGTCTTGGCCTTGGTGATGTCCTCGGACCAGCCGGGGAAGTTTTCGTAGATCGGCTTCGCGTGGTGGAAGTCCGTCTGCGAGTACGGGAGCTCCTCGACGCGCTTGCCGTCGATCTCGTACGCGACGCAGACCGGGATCTCTTCCCAGCCGGTCAGCACGTCCAGCTTGGTGAGGAAGAAGTCCGTCAGGCCGTTGACGCGGGTCGCGTAGCGGGCGATCGGGGCGTCGAACCAGCCGCAGCGGCGGTCACGGCCGGTGGTCACGCCGCGCTCGCCGCCGATGCGGCGCAGGGCCTCGCCGTCCGCGTCGAACAGCTCGGTCGGGAACGGGCCGGCGCCGACGCGGGTCGTGTACGCCTTCAGGATGCCGATGACGCGGCTGATCTTCGTCGGGCCGACGCCCGCACCGGTGCAGGCGCCACCGGCGGTCGGGTTCGAGGAGGTGACGAAGGGGTACGTGCCGTGATCGACGTCGAGCAGGGTGCCCTGGCCGCCCTCGAAGAGCACGACCTTGTCCTGGTCGAGCGCCTTGTTGATGATCAGGGTGGTGTCGGCGACGTACTGCTTGATCTGCTCCGCGTAGCCGAGCAGCTCTTCGACGATCTGCGCCGACTCGATCGCGCGGCGGTTGTACAGCTTCGTGAGGAGCTGGTTCTTGCCCTCCAGCGCCGCTTCGACCTTCTGGGTGAGGATCGACTCGTCGTAGAGGTCCTGGATCCGGATGCCGACGCGGTTGATCTTGTCCGCGTAGGTCGGTCCGATGCCGCGGCCGGTCGTACCGATCTTGCGCTTGCCGAGGAAGCGCTCGCCGACCTTGTCGAGGGTGACGTTGTACGGCGTGATCACGTGCGCGTTGCCGCTGACCAGCAACTTGGAGGTATCGATGCCGCGCTCGTTCAGGCCGCGCAGCTCGGAGAGCAGGACGGCCGGGTCGATGACGACACCGTTGCCGATGACCGGGGTGCATCCGGGGGAGAGGATGCCGGAAGGGAGAAGGTGCAGTGCGTACTTCTGGTCGCCTACGACGACCGTGTGGCCGGCGTTGTTGCCACCCTGGTAACGCACTACATAGTCAACGGATCCACCGAGCAGGTCGGTGGCCTTTCCCTTGCCCTCGTCACCCCACTGAGCTCCGAGCAGCACAAGAGCGGGCACAGGCGTACACCTCTTCCGGATGGGGCATGTCCAAGGTCAGGGGGCGTACGACGATGTACACCGCAGGCTGAGCCGTCGGACCGGTACCCCGGAATAGACGAAGGCCCTGGCGCAATAGCGCAAGGGCCTCTTGCACAAAGATGCTACCCGAGGAAGGACCGAGGTGTCGGCTCCAGAGCCCACCATGAGCCATGCGGGCGCGCCGGTAGGCGGCCTGCTCGTGCTCGTCGACCCGGTCGCCCGCCGTCTTGACGGCGAGTCCGTGCGAATCGCGAAAGATGTTCTGTCAGCGGGAGCGGCGGCGAAAATTTGCCTCCCGGACTCACGGGAGGAGTTTGCGCGGGCTCTCGCCCGCCGGGGTCATCGGCAGCCGGTGATCGTGGGCGACGACCGCGCACTCGTCCGGGCCGTCGGTCTGCTGCACCGTGAGCGGGCGCTGTCCGAGGGGGCCGTTTCGCTGATTCCGGTGGGGCCGACGGCGTCGCTGGTCCTGGCGCTGCAGCTCGGCGTGCCGCTGTCGGCCGTGGCGGCCGCGCGGGCGGTGCTGGACGGGGCCGTCGCCATGCGGGACCTGCTGGTCGACGACAGCGACGGGGTGGTGCTGGGCGGGATCGGCATCCCGCCGCCGCCCGTGGGGGCCGGATCCGGCCCCCGGTCCGGGGCCGGGGGCGTGCCGCGGCCGGCCGGGCCGTCGGTGTGGAACGCGTACCGCTCGCTGGTCCGTACGTTCGGCCGCCCGGCGGCGGGAGCTCCGCCCGGCAGCGGATCCGGTGGCGGCCACCGGCTGCGGGTGGAGGCCGACGGGGTGGTCTTGGCGGACGTGGACGGGATGGTGGAGGACGTCGCCGTGTCGGCCCGGGAGGGCGACGGGCTCGCGGACGTGCTGGTCCGGATGAGGGCGGTCGCGGCCGCCCCGGGCTCCGGGTCGGGCTCGGGCTCCGGGTCGGGCTCGGGCTCGGGCTTCGTTCCCGCGCCGGGATCCGGACGGGTGGTGCGGGTGCGGGCGTCGGCCGTGACCGTGTCCGGGGAGGATTTCCGCTACCGGTCGGACGTCGGCATCACCGGCCCGGTCCGGCGCCGTACGTGGACCTTGCACCCGGGCGCCTGGGGGCTGACACTGCCGCTGCAGCGCTGACGCTCACGCTGACCCGGGGGAGGATCGGTGGCGGGGATCGTGGAGGTTCCGAGGACGACCGGGTGCGGCGGGGATCCGGCCGCCTCGCCGGGCCCGGCGCCGGTGCCCGGGCCACCCGGGGAGGCGGACGTCCGGGACGCGCTCGGCGACTGGAGGCAGGACGCCGCGCTGATCGGCTTGCTGCCGGTGCTGTGCTGGCCCGCGCTGATCGGGGCGCTGGTCACCCGCCCGGCACCGTTGAAGGCGGTGCTCCTGGTGGTGCTCTGCCTGCCGGTGCTCGTCGCGCTCCGGGAGCTGTACGTGGCCCGGCGCGTGCGGGGCCTCCTGCGGGCCCCGGAGCTGCGCTGGGTCCCGTACGAGGCGGAGGTGGTGCGCGGGCGCGGGCTGCCGCCGCTGCTCGTCCTGGGCCGCGGGGGCTCCGCGGAGCGCGTGCTGACCCTGGGGCCGCTGGGCCGGCGGGTGCTACCGCCGCGCGCGTGGCCGCCCCCCGCTCCGGCCCTCCCGCCGCCGGCTCCGTCCGGTGCGCCGGGTCCGTCGGCTCCGCTGGCTTCGGCCCTCCCGCCGTCAGGTCCGTCGGGTCCGTTGGCTTCGGCCCTCCCGCCGCCGGGTGCGTCGGGTGCGCCGGGTTCGCTGGCTCCGGTCCTCCCGCCGTCAGGTGCGCCGGGTGCGCCGGGTCCGTCGGCTCCGACCCTCCCGCCGTCGGGTCCGTCGGGTCCGCCGGTGGAGTCGGACGCGCCCGGCCCGCCTCCGGAGCGGTTCGTGTGGCTGGCCGGGGACCCGGGGCCCGGGGCCGTGGTGTGGGTCCCGCGCGCCCGGGAACTGGGCCTGGCGCGCAGGCCGTGGCCGCGGGGCGCGCTCAGCCGGAGGCGGCCGCCTCGATGAGGTCGCAGACCGGGCCCCGCTGACCGCGGCCCTGCTGGCGGCCCTCCTGGCCAACGCCCTGGTCGCCCTCCTCGCCACGGCCGGGCTCGCGGGCCGGGGCGCGGGCGGAGCGCTCGCCCTCGGGCTCGGGATCGGCGCCACCGGGATGCTTCGCGTCGGCGGCCGCCGTCACGGCGCAGCTCACCGAGAGCGCGCGGGGACTGGTGGCCGCCCTCTTCGTCGTGGCGGCGGTACTGCGCCTGGGCGCCGGGGAGTCGGGGCAGCGCGCGGAACCCGTTCTGGCGCACTCCGGCGGCCCCCTGCGCTGGGTCGCCGGCCATCTGGCCGTCGCCTTCGGCGGCTCGGCGCTGATCTTGCTGCTCGGCCGGCTCGGCCGGCTCGGCCTGGGCTTTGGCCGTGGCCAAAGCGGGGCCCTCGGGCAGACCGTCGGGGGCGCACTCGCGCAGCTCCCCGCGGTGTGGGTGATCGGGGCCGTCGCGGCCCTCCTGTACGGCGTGCTCCCCGGCCACGCGTCGGCCGACTGGGCGGTGGCCGGGGCCGCGCTGATCCTCGGCTGGATCGGTCCCGCACTGAACCTCCCCCGGGCGGTCCTCGACCTGTCCCCCTTCGCCCACCTGCCCCGGATCCCCGGCTCTGAGGCTCTGACCTGGGGTTCTTTGCTCACATTGACCGCGCTGGAGGCGACTCTCCTGGCCGCCGCCCCGGCCGCCCTGCGCCACCGGGACCTGGCGGCCTGAGCCCCGGAATTCCTTGATCCACACCCGTCCGAAAAGTTGTCCACAGCTGTGGACAACTTTTCGGGGCGCCCTAAGCGGGGGTCACCAGCCGGGTCTCGTACGCGAACACCGCCGCCTGCGTGCGGTCCCGCAGTCCCAGCTTGACCAGGATCCGGCTCACGTGCGTCTTGATGGTGGACTCGGCGATGATCAGCCGATCCGCGATCTCCGCGTTGGACAACCCCTGTGCGATCAGCACCAGTACCTCGGTCTCCCGCTCCGTCAGCTCCGTGACCGTCGCCGACCCCACCTGCGTCCGGGTCTCCGACAACTTCGAGAACTCCGTGATCAGCCGCTTGGTCACGGAGGGCGCCAGCAGAGCCTCTCCGGCGGCCACCACCCGTACTCCATCGGCCAGTTGGCGGGCGGAGGCGTCCTTGAGCAGGAATCCGGACGCACCGGCCCGCAGTGCCTGGTACACGTACTCGTCGAGGTCGAAGGTCGTCAGGACCAGCACCTTCGCGTCCGTGTCGGCGGCCACGATCTCCCGTGTCGCCTCCAGGCCGTTCATCTCCGGCATCCGGATGTCCATCAGCACCACATCCGGCTTCAAGGCCGCCACCTGGGCGATCGCCTCCCGCCCGTTCACCGCCTCCCCGGCGACCTCGATGCCGTCCATCGCGTTCAGCAGGACGGAGAAACCCTCACGGACCATCATCTGGTCGTCGACGATGAGCACGCGGATCGTCATGCCGGATCCTTCACCGGGTCCGGGCGGCTGCCGGCCACGGGTATGAACACCGCCACCTCGAACCCCCCGGAGGCCAGCTCCCCGGCGGTCATCTCCCCCTCCAGCATGGCCACCCGCTCACGCATCCCGGTGACCCCCTGCCCGGCCCCCGGCGAGGGCCGCACGTCCCCGGTGCCGGCCGCGTTGACGATGCGCAGGCCCAGCCCGCCCAGCACGTAAGAAACCTCGACCCCGGCGCTCGCGCCCGGCGCGTGCCGCAGGGTGTTGCTCAGGGCCTCCTGGATGATCCGATACGCCGACAGCTCAACGCCCGGCGGCAGTTCGCGCACCGCGCCCGTCACGGTCTTTTCCACGCTCAGCCCGGCCTCCCGCACATTGGCCAGCAGCCCGTCCAGCGAGGCCAGCGTCGGCTGCGGAGCGTCCGGCGCCTCGTAGTCGGCGGAGCGGACGACGCCCAGCACCCGGCGCAGCTCGGTCAGGGCCGCCACCGCGTTCTCCCGGATGGTGACGAACGCGGCCTCCAGCTCCGGCGGCGGATTCTTCACCCGGTAGGGCGCGGCCTCCGCCTGGATGGCCACCACCGACATGTGGTGGGCGACCACGTCGTGGAGCTCTCGCGCGATCGTGGTCCGCTCCTCCAGCAAGGTCCGCCGGTCCCGCTCGACGGCGGTGACCTCCTGCTGCGCGGTGACCTCCTGCTGCGCCTGCTTGCGGATGTTGCGGAGGCTCACCGCCAGCAGGGCGAGCGCCGAGGCGAAGGCCATCGGGCCGACGTTGATGTCCTGGCCGTGACCGAGCACGATGGACGTCCCGATGCCGATCGACAGCGTGACCACCCACATCCAGCCGGCCGTCCGGGGACTCGTCCGCATCGCCACCAGCGTCACCGTCGCGAGGTACGAGAAGAAGGTGGCGGGGATCCACGGCCAGTTGGGATCGGAGCCGCTGACGACCGAGAAGATCAGGGTGACCGCCACGGCGACCCAGAACGCGCCCAGCGGCCGCACCAGGGTCATCGCGATGGGGGCTGCCGCGAGCAGACCCATCACAAGGGAGGCGCCCTGCGGCAGGCCGGTGGTGATCGAGGTGAAGACCACCACGAGGAACGCGATCAGGCAGACGGTCGCGTGCGGCAGATATGCGGCCTCCACCCGTATCCGCTTCGGGAGCCGCCGGGTCAGCGGCCCGTCCGTGCGCATCGGGGCCAGCGGCCGGTAGGCGAACGCGTCGGTGATCAGCGCCTGGCGCAGGCTCTGGACGAAGCCCGAAGCCAGTCGGATCTCGGGAGTCCGGGGGGTCGCCCCGGATGTGGTCTCGGTCATGTACCCCACGGTAGGTGGGCCCCGGCGTGGTCCGCGTCGCCGCTGAAGGGGATTTCCCGGGGTCCCCCTCAGGTACTACCCGGGCTACTTTCAATAGCCCGCCGGGCGGATCAGGCCCGTCTCGTACGCGAACACCGCGGCCTGTGTGCGGTCCCGCAGGCCCAGCTTCACCAGGATCCGGCCCACGTGCGTCTTGACCGTCTGTTCGGCCAGGATCAGGTGCCCGGCGATCTCCGCGTTCGACATGCCCTGGGCGACCAGCGACAGGACCTCCGTCTCGCGCTCCGTCAGCTCGTCGAGCCGCGCCTTCGAAGGGGCCCGCGGAGCCCCCAGCCGGGAGAACTCGGTGATCAGCCGCTTCGTGATGTTCGGCGCGAGGAGCGCATCCCCGGCGGCGATCACGCGGACCGCCTCGGCCAGCTGATCGGCCGAGGCGTCCTTGAGGAGGAAGCCCGAGGCGCCGGCGCGCAGCGCCTCGTACACGTACTCGTCGAGGTCGAAGGTGGTCAGCACCAGCACCTTCACCGTGGAGCCCGGGGCGCCGGTGATGAGGGAGGTGGCCTCGATGCCGCCCATCCCGGGCATCCGGATGTCCATCAGGACCACGTCCGGAACCAGTTCGGCGACCTTGGCCACGGCCTCGGCGCCGTCGACGGCCTGACCGACGACCTGGATGTCGGGCTGGGCGTCGAGGAGCAGGGTGAAGCCCTGGCGGACCATCATCTGGTCGTCGGCGATCATCACCTTGATCGGGGCAGCAGTCATGAGTCCTTCTTCTTCGTCTCGCGTCCGGGTGCGGCCGGGCCGTCCGGGGACACGGGATCCATCGGGAGCACGGCGCTCACCTCGTACCCCCCGTCGGGGCGGGGCCCGGCGGCCAGCTCACCCCCCAGCATGCCCGCTCGCTCCCGCATCCCCAGCAGCCCGTGCCCCGCTCCCATGGTCGGCGGTGCCGGACGGATGGGAGCCGTGTTGGCGACGCACAGGTGCACATCGCGGGGCCCGTAGGCGATGCCGACCTCCACCTGGGAACCCGGCGCGTGCCGCAGACAGTTGCTCAGTGCTTCCTGGACGATCCGGTACGCCGTCAGCTCCACGCCGGGCGACAGCGGCCGGCGGATGCCCGCGATCTCCACGGTGACCTCCAGCCCGGCACCCCGCACGTTGTCCACGAGGCCGTCCAACTCGGCCAGCGTGGGCTGCGGATGGTGCGGATCGGCGGCCTCGTCCGGCTGCTCGGAACGCAGCACCCCCAGTACACGCCGCAGCTCCGTCAGGGCTTCCACGGCGTTCGCGCGGATCCCGGCCAGATTCTCCTTGAGTTCCTCCGACGGGTTCTCCACGAGGTAAGGCGCCACCTGCGCCTGGATGGAGATCACCGACATGTGGTGCGCGACGACGTCGTGCAGCTCACGGGCGATCCGGCTGCGCTCCTCCAGCAGGGTGCGCCGGGCGCGCTCCTCCTCCGTGAGGGTCTCCTGCTCGACGAGCTTCGTGCGGGCCAGCCGGGTGGCGCGCAGGGCGTACCCGAGGAGGCCGGTGAAGGCGAACAGGAGGATGGCCCCGGGGGCGGAGGTGCCGCTGTGCTCGGGCTTGAAGACGCCCTCGGCCAGACCGGTGCAGGCGACGACGAGGGTCACCGCCCCGACGGTCACCCGGGGCGGCACCCGCAGGGCCACCAGCAACAGCACCGGGGCGAAGGCGAATATCCCCGCGGGCAACCACGGCCAGCTCTGGCCCTGGCCGACGTGGCCGTGGATCTGCGCGGCGATCAGTCCCGCCGCGGTCAGGCCGAGCCAGTACCCGGCGATCGGCCACCGCATCGCGATCACGATGGACCCGCCGACCAGGATCGCCAGCAACTGCCGGACGGAGCCGTGGACCCCGTAGTGGTTGCCGAGCTGCTCCGTGGTCACGGCGAAGAAGGCCACCGCCAGATAGAGGACCACGAGGTGAGGGAGCCAGGCCAGCCAGTGGGGCTTCGACATCCTCGGAAGGGGATCGGCCCTCAGGTTCAGGAGCCCCGAGGCCGCGCTCCGCACCACGGCCGAAGCCCTGGCGGGGGAGCCTCCCGGGTCCCCGCCGGCCCTGGCCGCGGTCGCGGCCGCGCCTGTGCGCTGTGCCGCGGCCGGGGTCCTGACCGGGGGTGCGGGCTCGCTCTGATCGTTCACGTCGTCCAGCCTAGGCACGGAGGGTCTCCTTGGCGGGAGCCGCCGGGCCGGTGACTGTGCTCTCCCCGGCCGGAGTTGGGGAGGTGTGGGCAGGGCGGGAAGCGTTCCCCCGGGTCGGGGCGGACGAGGCGACGATCCGCGAGGGGTCGGCCGGCGTCCCGGTGGACCCGCGCCGGGCGCGCCCCCGGGAGCGGCCGCCGACCTGCTCGTAGGTGTGGAAGGCGGCCCAGCAGACCGCCAGCGCGGCCGCGAACACGGGCAGCCAGAGCAGTCGGACGGCTATCCACCGCGCTGAGTCGGGCACGGTGTGCAGGCCGGGCAGATCGGTGGAGACCAGCAGTCCCAGGGCAGTGACGGCCATCATCGCGGTCTGGTGCCACAGGAAGATCGTCATGGCGGACAGATTCACCAGCGCCACCTTGGCCCAGGCCCTCGGCCGGCTCATCACCCGGGCCAGGGGCTCCCGCAGCAGCAGCGCCAGCCCGCACTGGGCCAGGCCGAACGCGACGGCGGCCAGCGTCGGCGGGTTCAGGTTCGAGATCGCGGCTCCGGGGACGCCGACCATCGAAGCGGGGTACCCGCCCCAGAGGATCAGCGCCGCCGTGGCGGCGATCCCGCCACCCAGCAGCAGGGCGGCCGGACCGCGCCGGGCGAAGGCACCCCGGGACCACGCGGCGCCCAGGGTGTAGGGCACCAGCCAGCCGGCGGCCACATTGACCCAGCCGATCCATGCGGGCCCGCCGAATCCGAAGCGCCAGACATCGACGGAGGCCACCACGGCCAGCGGCCACAGCGGGCTCAGCCGGGCGACGAGCGGGGTCGCGGCGGTGAGCACCGCGAAGACGAGGAGGAACCACAGGGGGGACAGGACGAGGCCCAGCAGCGTCCGGACGGTGTCCGTTCCGACGCCGCCGAGCAGCATGCCTCCGGCGGCGACGCTCCACAGGACCAGGACGGCGGCGACCGGCCGGAACAGCCTGCCGAGACGTTGGCGGACCCACGGCTCGTACGGGACTCCACGGCCGCGCGCCGACTCGTACCCCTGGGCGGCGACGTGGCCGCCGACCAGGAAGAAGACGGCCAGGGTCTGGAACACCCAGGAGACCGGGGCCAGTCCGCTCATGTGGGCCAGCGGGCTGGTGGTGCTGAGGCCGCCGTCGGCACTGGTCAGTGCGGTGACCAGCCAGTGGCCCAGCACCACGCCGAGGATGGCGAAGGCCCGGAGCGCGTCCACGGCCCGGTCCCGGTTGGCGGGGGTTCCGGCGTCGATGCGGTCCGCGAGAACGGACCAGCGGGTCTGCGGTTCACGCACGCGCACGGGAGACCTCCGGAGCAGCGGGGGCGGACGGGGCGACGGGGGCGGTGAGGGCGACGGGGGCGGTGAGGGACGAGGCGGAGGCGGCGGGAGCGGAGCCCGGTCCGGGCCGGGCCGCCGGAGAGGAGCCGAGCACGATATCGGCCAGGCCGTTCAGGGACTCGGTGCCCGGCTTGAGGTAGTCGCTGTGCCCGCCGGAGCCGGCCGCGAAGGGCAGGGCTCCGAAGGCCGGGTCCACGGGATCGGCGGCGAAGCCGACCCCGCCGACGCGCACGTGCGGGACACCGGAGATCCAGTCGTCGCCGCCCCGGCCGGCCCAGACCCGGGCCCGGGTCGGCAGGTCCGCGGCGGAACCGACCCCCGTACCCGGACTGCCGAACAGCGCTATGTCGGTGACCTCGGGACCCGTCCCCGTACGGGCGCAGACGACGGATCCGTAGGAGTGGCACAGGAGCGAGAGGCGGGCCTCCGGGGCGGCCAACCGGGCCAACCGGGACAGGAAGGGGCCGAGTTCGGCGGCGGCCTCGTCGGCGCGGCCGGTGGTCAGGACGGCCGGGCTGACCGTGCCCGGGGTGTCGTACCCGAGCCAGGCGACCACGGCGGATCGGGGGTGCTCGGCGCGCAGGCGCTGCTGAAGGGCGACGGCCCCGGTGCGGAACCTCTGGTAGGTGTCCAGCGTCGTGTCCGACCCGGGGACCAGGACGCCGACCCGGTCGGCGGTTTCCAGATCGCCGAACACCTCTATCGCCCGGCCCTTGCCGCGCCCGTCGAAGACGAGGAACCGGGCATCGCCGCCCGCCTCCATGGCCCGTAGCTTCACCGCACGGCCGTGGCGGCCGGCGTTCTCGGCCGTACGGGCCGCCTCGGCGAGGTTGGCCAGGTGGGCGGCGTACCGGTCGGCGAGGGCGGTGCCTTCGCCGAGGACCGCCGGGGCCGGCGCGGGGACGTCAGGGGAAGCGGCGGCGGACACGGGGAACACCACGGCCGCGGCCACGAGCCCGGCCAGCAGCGTGCGGCGCAGACGGCGGCTGCCGCGGCCGTCGGGACGTGCGGTGGGTCGCGGTCGGCGGCTCATGGGTCCGTTCCTTCGCTCGTGCCAGAGGGGGTTGGTGCGTTGGTGCTTTGTTCTCTGGTCACGAAGTTAGGAATCGGAAGCCCTGGTCGGCGTCCCACCGCAGAGCCCACTTCCCAAGTAGCTCTCAGGTATGACAGGGGCTACTCAGAGGGCGGTTCGCGGCTGAGTCCGTGCTCGGGTGGGTTGAGTACGGGTACTCATGTGGGGGGTGGTCGGTCGGCCGCATCGTACGGACATGAGATCAACTCTTCTCCCGAAGTCCCTGCTGGTGGCCGCACTCAGCGTCGTCGTCGTGGCCGGCCTCGGCGCGCAGAACGCCACCGCCGCCCAGACCTCCGCGGTCGCCGCCGCCGTCGCGGTGAGCGACGCGGACGCCGAGGTCCGGTTCCTCGAAATGACGGACCTCATCTGGCAGAGCTGCGCCCCGGACCTTTCCGAAACCACCGACGCAGTGGCCGCCCCCACCACGGTGGAGCCGATGCCCGACTCCGTCCAGCCGGTCCTGGTCGACCCGGTGCCTCTGGATCCGACGGAGGAGTGCGTGGCCCAGCGGCACCAGCTGCGCATCAGCCGGGCGTTCCCGGGGACGGCCACGGGCACGGGCACAGGCACGGGCACCTACGAGGAGCTGCGGAACAAGCTGATCGGTCTGAAGTACCCGGCGGCGCGGATCCACCGCATGCCGGACTTCAACGGCAAGCCGGTGGTACGGCTCGACCTGCGCGTGGGGGCCGATCACTTGGCCCTGGAGGTGACCGACATCGGCAACAGCGTGATGATCGAGGCGTTCGGCGCTCCGGAGGGCGTGAGCGTGACCGAGGTGCGGTTGCAGCGTCTGCTGGACCTGCCCTTCTGAGACGGCCCAGTCGGCCTTCACGGCCTAGTCCGCCGTCCGGGAGTCGGCGAGCGGCTCCACGAGCGGTTCGACGAAACCGGCGCGCCAGCGCGGGGCCGGGTCCTGTCCGGGGCTGGTCCAGTACTCCCGGGCGCCGGCGACCCGCCCGTCCCGTACGGTCCACAGGGAGACGGCGCGGTAGACGACGTGGTCCTGGGGTATCTCCACCTCGGTCACGACGAGATCGCCGTCCGCGAGGATCCGGAGCACGTCTACGGATCTCTCGTCCGCGTAGTCGTCGTCGCTGATGACGGCGATGAAGTTGTCGCGACCGACGATGCGCTCGCTGCTCACGGGCCATTCGATCACCGCGTCCTCGGTGATCAGCAGGGCCACTCCGTCCCAGTCCCGTGCCTCGATCCGCTCCCACAGTTGTGCCACTACCTTCAACGGCTCCATGTGCCGCAGTGTGCGGGGGGACCGCGGAAGGCAACAAGCTTTGCTTACAGGCTTATTGACTTCGACATAATCAGCGCCGCCGGTACGTGAGCGGGAGCGCGGTGCTGCCGTCGGGCTCCCGCACCGGGTTCCCGTCGGGGAGCGGCCGCAGGGTGCTCCGGCCGCCCGGCGAACACGACGGCGGCGCAGCGGAGATCACGGTGGAGGGGCCGAGCCCCGGCTGCGTCGGTGGTGGCGACGGCGAGGAGCAGGGCCGTGGACACGGCCGCGGACCGTGAGCGGGCGCGGGCGGGGTCGGAGTCCGTCCCGGGCACGGGGGTGAGCGTCGGGGCGGGCGAAGGGGTCCAGGACGCAGGCGGGGATTCCACCAGGTGTACGGACGGGGGCGTGTGGGCATTGCGGGGCAGACGCGGAACCGGCCGCCGCGGAACCGGTCGGGGCGGGATGACGATCCAGGGAGCAGCCAGTGCAGTTGCGCAACGTCGAACTCGTCGATGTCGATGCCTACGTCAGGATGCGGTGCGATCCCGTCATGATGGCCGACCTCGGCGGACCGCTTCCACGCGAAGGCATGGAGGACAAGGTCCGGCGGGACGTCCACAAGGCGGCAGCTGATCTCGACTGGATCAAGATGATCATCCCTGACCCGGCCAGGCCCGACGTCGTGGCGGGAACGGTGACCCTGTGGTCCCACGACACCGAGGACGGGCCCGTGTCGGAGATCGGATGGATGGTCCTGCCGGAACACCAGGGACGCGGACTGGGCAAACGAGCCGTCCGCACCCTGCTCGAACAGGCACGGGACGAGGACCGTTGGGGACTCGTGCACGCGTTCCCCGCAAGGAGCAATGGCGCGTCGAACGGCATCTGCCGCTCCCTCGGCTTCCGGTTCCTCGCCGAACGCGACGTGGCGTTCGCGGACCGCGTCCTGCCGGCCAACCACTGGGCCGTCGACCCCCGCACCATGCACGTCTAGTGCTGTGACCGGCAAGGTTCACCGGGTCGCGGCGCCCGGCACGGCACCTCGCCGCGTTGTCGGACCACGACGGTACGTCCAGTACGAGTCGCGGCCCTCCGCCTAGCACTAGGCGGACGGGGCTTCCGGTGGCGGCGGCAGGGTGTCCAGGGCGGCCGACAGGCGTTCCAGGACGCGGACCGTTTCGGCGAAGCCGTCCTCGCCGAGGGCCTCCACGAGCCGGGTGGCCAGGGCCGCGTGGCCCGGGCCGATTCTGGCGACCGCCGCGCGGCCGGCGTCTGTGGGACGCAGCAGCTTGGCCCGGCGGTGGGCCGGATTCGGCACGTATTCGGCGAGGCCCTTGTCGGCCAGTAGATCGGCGATGCGCTGCACGCTCTGCCGGGTGATGCCCATGGCCCGGGCGATGCCGGCGACGGGCAGCGGCTCGCGCAGTACGGCGCCGAGCACCTGCCACCAGGCCGCGGTCAGTCCCGCCGGGCGGGCCAGCTCCTCCGAAACGGAGAGGAACTGACCGTTGAGCCGGAACACCCCGAGGGCGGTGCGGCTCAGGAGGTCCTGCCGGGTGCGGAGGGGGTTCTCCCGCGATCCCCTGCCGCGTGCCGCCGGAGCCGCGTCGACGGCCTGCGGGGGTTTCCCCGCGGGCGGCTCCGGCGGCTCCGGCTCCGTACCCCGGGGGCGCGGCGCGGGCTGGTCAGGCATGGTTCGGGTCCGCCGCCATCAGGACCGGGTAAGCGCTCGCGTCGGAGTCGTGGAACAGGCGGTACCAGGCGTCGAGCACGTGCGGCTCGTACACCCCGAGGCGGGCGAAGACCTCGCGGGCGAACGCCACCGGTTCCGTGGGGCCCGCCGTGATCAGGTCGCCGTCGGTGACGGCGTCGGCCTCGACGTAGTGCTCGGCGCCGCCGTAGCCCGGCTGGCCGCCGAGGTAGAAGGGGGCCGCGCTGGTGTGCGTACGTCCGTCCAGGACTCCGGCGCGGGCCAGGCCGGCCGTGGCTCCGCAGATCGCGGCGACCGGGACGCCCGCCGCGAGGAACTCCTCGGCCTTCGCCGCGAAGGGAGACAGCTCGTCGCCCGCGTCCCACAGCCCGGCGCCGGTCAGGATGAGGAGCGCGGACTCCTCGGGGCGCAGGTCCGACAGGGCCAGGTCGGGCTGGATGCGGAGGCCGCCCATCGTGGTGACGGGCCGTCCGGCGGTGACGCCGACCGTGCGGACCTCGTAGCCGTGCTGGGTCAGGTGCGCGGTGGTGTGGCCCGTCTCCCAGTCGGCGTACGTGTCGTACACCGCCACGTGGACCGTGGGGGGAGTGGAGGAGGGTGCCGCGGACGTTGCGGACGTTGCGGGCGTGGTCTGGGACTCCGTCCCGGTTTCCTTCCGCGCCCCCGTGCTCGTCTCCGCCTGCGTCTGGGTCTCCGCCTGCGTCTTCGTCTGGGTCTCGCTCATCGTGCTCGCCTCCAGTGTCGCCGTCGCTGCCGCTGTTGCTGCCGTGCGTCTGTCTGCTGGTCCGGTACGGGTCGGGTTCGGGTGGGTCCTACGGGTCACCCGGCTGCCAACCCGTCCCGTTCGCTCTATGACAGCATGCTGCCATCGCGACAGCATGCTGTCAATCCCTCCCCAGACAGATTGCCGAGACCCGCCCCCCACCCGCATACAGACCGCCGATATCCCTCCCCACCTGCGCACTTCTACGGTTGCGGGCATGACCCCTCACGTCACCCCGGGCGCCACCGTCAAGGCCGCCGACCGCGCTCACGTCTTCCACTCCTGGTCCGCCCAGGCCCTGATCGACCCGCTCGCCGTGGCCAAAGCCGAGGGGTCGCACTTCTGGGACTACGACGGCAAGCGCTACCTCGACTTCGCCTCCCAGCTGGTCAACACCAACATCGGCCACCAGCACCCCAAGGTCGTCGCCGCCATCCAGGAGCAGGCGGCCAGGCTCTGCACCCTGGCCCCCGGTTTCGCCGTCGACGTCCGCTCCGAGGCCGCACGCCTCATCGCGCAGCGGACCCCCGGCGACCTCGACAAGATCTTCTTCACCAACGGTGGCGCCGAGGCCGTGGAGAACGCCGTCCGCATGGCCCGGCTGCACACCGGCCGGCAGAAGGTGATGTCCACCTACCGCTCGTACCACGGCGCCACCTCCGCCGCGATCAACCTGACCGGCGACCCGCGCCGCTGGCCCTCCGACACGGCCGCCGCGGGCGTCGTGCACTTCTGGGGGCCGTTCCTCTACCGCTCGCCCTTCCACGCGACCACCGAGGCCGAGGAGTGCGCGCGCGCCCTCACCCACCTCGCCGACACCATCGCCTTCGAGGGTCCGGCGACGATCGCCGCGATCATCCTGGAGTCGGTCCCCGGCACGGCGGGCATCATGACCCCGCCCCCCGGCTACCTGGCCGGCGTGCGCGAGCTCTGCGACCGCTACGGCATCGTCTTCATCCTGGACGAGGTCATGTCGGGCTTCGGCCGGACCGGCAAGTGGTTCGCCGCCGAGCACTTCGACGTCACCCCCGACCTGATCACCTTCGCCAAGGGGGTCAACAGTGGCTACGTCCCGCTCGGCGGCGTCGCGATCTCCGGCGCGATCGCCGAGACCTTCGCCACGCGCCCCTACCCGGGCGGGCTGACCTACTCCGGTCACCCCCTCGCCTGCGCCGCCGCCGTCGCGACGATGAACGCGATGGAGGAGGAGGGCATCGTCGAGCACTCCGCCCACCTCGGAGAGAACGTGATCGGCCCGGCCCTCGCCGACCTCGCGGAGCGTCACCCCTCGGTCGGGGAGGTGCGGGGTCTGGGCACCTTCTGGGCCCTGGAACTCGTACGGAACAAGGAGACGCGCGAGCCGCTCGTCCCCTACAACGCCGCGGGCGCGGACAACGCGCCGATGGCCGAGTTCGCCGCGGCCTGCAAGGCGTCCGGGCTGTGGCCGTTCGTCAATATGAACCGCACCCACGTGGTCCCTCCGTGCAACATCACCGAAGCGGACGCGAAGGAGGGCCTCGCCCTGCTGGACGACGCGCTGACCGTCGCCGACCGGCACGTTTCGGCCTGACGGAGGGCGTACGAAGGCGTACGCCCTCCGTGCGGAGGACGTACGAAGGACGTGCTGACGACGTACAGAGGACGTGCAGAGGGCCTTCGGAGCCCTGGCGGAGGCCCGGTCGACACCCCGACCGGGCTTCGGCGTACGACTCCCCCTCCGGGTCGCGCCGGGGCTCTGAGCAGGCTCGAGCAGCAAGGATGACCCTGCGCGGGTGGCCTCGAGCGGGCTCCGCGCAGGGGTGAACGATCAAGAAGAGAGACCCGGCCCATCCGGATAACGGGCGCTAAATCCACATAGCGGCCACAAACCGATCGGTTTCAGCCGTGCTGCCTGGCCTAAGGTGTCCGAAGCCCACAGATGGAGACGGACCCCTATGCCAGGCAGCGGCGCTGTCACCCGCAACACACTTCGCCAGCAGATCGCGGACGCGCTGCGTGACGAGGTGCTCGCGGGACGCCTGGCGGCCGGCAGCGAGTTCACCGTCAAACAGATCGCCGAGCAGTACGAGGTCTCCGCGACCCCCGTCCGCGAGGCCCTCGTCGATCTCTCCGCGCAGGGCCTGCTCGACTCGGTCCAGCATCGCGGCTTCCGCGTCCGAGTCTTTTCCGTGGATGATTTCCGGGGCATGATCGAGGCTCGTACGTTGATCGTGGAAGGCATCTTCCGCAGGCTCGTGGAACGCGGCACCGCCCCCGGCTCCGGGGAACGGCTGGTCTCGGTGCGCCGCCGGGCGGAGGAGGCGCGGCGGGCGGCGCTGAACGGCTCCCTCGAAGTGCTGATCGGCTACGACCTTCGCTTCTGGAGGGAGCTGAGCGGGCTGGTCGGCAACATCTACATCTCCGAGTTCCTGCACCGGATCCGGGTGCAGTGCTGGGTGTTCTCCGTGCCCTACATGAAGGCGAATCCGGATCTGCGCGCCCAGCTGTGGTCCGGGCACGACGAACTCATGGACGCGGTGACCCGCGCGGACGCAGAGGAGGTACGACGCCTCGTGCACGCGTACAACCAGCACGGTCTCGACTGGGCCGCGGGCCTGAAGGCGGCGGGCGCATGAGCGGGGAGAGCGCCGTGAGCGGCGACCAGGAGACGCGGGCCGCTGCCGGTACGCGCTGGCTCGGCGCGGTCGGGCTGTCCGTCGTCGTCCCCGCTCCCGTGCCGGAGCAGGACCTCACCGCTCTGCGCGAGCACCTCGACGCACACTGCGGCACGGGCCCCGGCGCCTGGGAACTCATCGTGGTCACCGGCGACGCGGCCGCCCCGGCGGCGGCCGACGCCGCGGAACCCAGGATCCGGCTGATCCGCCCCGGCGACACCGGCAGCGACACCGGCAGTGGCGACCGCAGGAGCGGCAAGGGCGCGGCCCTGCGCGCCGGAGTGCTCGCCTCCACGGGCGACCGGGTGCTGCTCATGGACCCCGCCCTCAGCACCCCGCTCGACGAGCTGACCCGGCTGGAAGAGGTCCTGGACCAGGACGCCCGCCCGGGCGACGGCCGCCCGGGCGACGCCCGCCCGGACGACGCCCACGGCGCCCACGGCGCCCACCCGGGCCCGGGTCCCGCCGTGGTCCTCGGCCGCTCCAGGAACCGCCTGGTCCGCACCCTGGGCATCCCCGGCATACCGGGATTCCGCGCCGACACCTGCGCCTTCGCCCTTTTCGACGGCGACCGCGCCCGCGCCGCCTTCGGCGCCTCCACCCTCGACGGACCGGCCATCGACGCCGAGGTCCTGCGCTGGATCCGCCGCCAGGGCTGGCAGGTCGCGGAGGTCGAACTCCCGGCCCGCCGCACCGCCACCCCGAAGACGGCCACCCCGAACGCCCCCACCCCGCGCATCCCCACCCCGCGCCCCGACCGCCGCCAAGCCCTCGGCGAGCTGTTCCGCCTCAACGCCGGCGGCCTCGCCGTGGCCCTGGCGTTCCTCGCGCTCTCCTTCTACGTCTTCCAGGGCCTGTGGACGGACCTCGACGGCGCCTACCTCGCGGACGCGCTCCAGGACCAGAACCAGTGGGAGTGGTTCGTCGGCGTCACCACCGACAACATCACCCACCTCCGCAACCCGCTCTTCACCCTCTCCCAGGGCATGCCCGACGGCGTGAACCTGATGGCCAACGCCACGATGCTGGGCCTGAACATCCCGCTGATCCCGGTCACGCTGCTCTTCGGCGAGACCGTCACCTTCGCGCTGGTCCTCACGCTCGGCATGGCCGCCAGCGCGTGGACCTGGTACTGGCTGATCCGCCGCCGGTTCGTGCGCGGCCGCTGGGCCGCCGCCGCGGGCGGGGCGCTCGCCGCCTTCGCGCCGCCGATGGTCTCGCACGCCAACGGCCATCCGAACTTCGTCGTCCTCTTCATGATTCCGCTGATCATCGACCGGGCCCTGCGCCTGTGCGAGGGCCACCGCGAGGGTCGCAGTGTGACGCGTGACGGGGTACTGCTCGGCCTCTTCGCGACGTACCAGATCTTCATCGGCGAGGAGCCGCTGCTCATCGCCGCGCTCGGCATGCTGGTCTTCTGCTTCGCCTACCTCGTCGTCGCCCCCCGCCGCGCCCTCGAGGCCGCCCGCCCGCTGGGCTCCGGTCTGCTCGTCGCGCTCGGCGTGTGCCTGCCGCTGGTGGCCGTACCGCTGTACTGGCAGTTCTTCGGCCCGCAGAGCTACCACTCGGTCCTGCACGGGGACAACGCCGGGAACAGTCCGCGCGCCCTGATCGAGTTCGCCTCGCGCTCGCTCTTCGGCGACCCCGAGACGGCCGGCAAGCTCTCCCTGAACACCACCGAGCAGAACGCCTTCTACGGCTGGCCCCTGCTCGCCTTCGGCGTCGTCGTGTGCGTGTGGCTGTGGCGGAGCAAGGCGGTACGGGCCCTCGCGCTCACCGGCTTCGCCGCGCTGCTGCTGTCCCTGGGGCCGTGGGTGCCCGTACCCCGCACGGAGATCGTGCTGCCGGGCCCCTGGCGCCTGATGATCAAGCTGCCGCTCTTCGAGTCGGTGATCGAGGGGCGCGTGGCGATGGTGTGCGCCCCCATCCTGGGCATCCTGCTCGCCCTGGCGCTCGACCGGATCCGGCGGCTGCCCGCGCGGGAGGCGCGCACGCTGGGCCTGCTGGGGGTGGCGGCCGCGCTGATCCCGGTCCTGCCACTGCCGCTGACCGTACGGGACCGCGCGCCGGTCCCCGCCTTCATCACCTCCGGGGACTGGAAGGGCTACGTCAAGGACGGGGAGGCACTCGTTCCGGTACCGCTGCCGGATCCGGGCCAGGCGGACGCGCTGCACTGGCAGGTGGAGGCGGACTTCGGCTTCCGGCTGGCCGGCGGCTACTTCAACGGCCCGTGGGGCCCCGACCGGGTCGGCATCTACGGAGCCACCCCGCGGCACCTCTCGAACCTCCTGCGCGACGTCCGCTACGGCGGGCAGCCGCCCGAGATCACCGACTCCTGGCGGCTACAGGCCCGCCAGGACCTGGAGTACTGGAAGGCCGGCGCGGTCGTCCTGCCCTTCCAGGACCGGGACACCGAGCTACGGGATCTGATCACCGGGCTGCTGGGCCGGGACCCGGAGCAGGTGCGCGACGCATGGGTCTGGAGGGTGGGCCCGCCGTAGGCGCGGATCCCGTGCCGGATCCGCCCCCCAAGGTTCTGCTCACCCCTTCGCTGAGCGTGTCCGGCGCACTACGCTGGCCCGATCGGCGGCAACGACTGATCGGAGGCCGAGTGGCCTGTGACCTGTGGCTGGTCCCCCTTGTCGACGTGCTGTGCCACAGCCCCGACAACCCCTTCGCGGAAGAGATCGCCTCGTACGACAAGGCGCTGGGCGAGGCCGGACTGCCGTCCGTGCCGGTGTTCGCGTACATGCCGGGGCTTTCCGGGGACGTCGCCCCGGTGGCCGGTTTCGACTACGACGCCCTGCACTTCCTGCGGCGGGCGTACCTGCTCCAGATCTGCGGGCTGCCGGTGACACCGGTGGACGAGCTGGGCGGGGACTACGAGCAACTGCTGGAGATGTTCGAGCCGACGGCCCAGCAGTCGCACCTGGTGTGGCACTACGACCACGCGGGGGCCTACGTCCCCGTGGACTTCGCGCACCCACTGGCCAACGAGGAGCTGCTGGCCGGGGGCGGGCCGCTGGGGTCCGCACAGGGCCTGCTGCGCGAGCTGGCGCTGGTGGCTCCCGCGATCGGGATAGACCCCCGGAACCCTCCGCTGGCGCCGGCGCCCCCGGGGCGCCCGACGTCGCTGGAGGAGCCGGCCGGGCCGATCCCGTACGACGACAGCCCCTTCGCGCGGGAGCGGCACGTATGGCTGGGCCTGCACGCGGCGGCGACCCGGAGCCTGGGCCAGGGCTCGATGATCATCTTCAGTTGACGCCGGTCCTGCGCGTACGCACGGGCCCCCGCGCCTTCGCACCGGTCCTGCGCCTACGCACCGGTCCTGCGCGTACGCACCGGCCCCGCTCCTACGCACCGGACGGGTCCCGCTCCGCACGGCGGAGCCGGACCCGCCCCGGTCAGCGCGGCGTTTCCGGCGGTCTCTGGCGGGGCATGTTCGGGCGGGTGCCCGGGGGGAGCGGGAAGCGGGCCGGCGGGACGTAGGCCTCCGAGCGGGATCCGCCCGCGCCCAGGGACTGCATGACCAGCGGGGCGGGGCCGGAGCTGAACTCGACCATCCACTCCGCGGTCTCGGACCGCACCAGCTCGGTGACGTCCTCCGAGAAGCGGCGCAGCACGGTCAGACATCGCTCCGCGGCCTCGCTGGCGGTGCCCTCGGTCGGGCCCAGGATCTCGCGGACGTTCTCCGTGGCCCAGTCGAACTGCAGGGTCTGCAGTCGCCGCTGCACGGCCTGCGCCGTCGCCACGTCCCGCATCCAGCCCGAGGTCAGGCCGAAGAACCGGTCGCAGGCCAGGCAGGCCGCGCCCAGGAGCAGCGCGAGATAGCCGTACGAGGCCGCTCCCGGCACCGAGCCGGCCAGCTCCAGCAGCGGCATCGCGGCGCCCGTGACCGCGCCGACGGCGGCCCCGATCCGCAGGATCCGGGCCCCGCGGCGCTTCCACGCCCGGTCCGACAGGTACCACTCGGCGGTGCGCAGCGCGTCGGCCTCGACCCGTCGGTAGAGCTCGTCGAGCCGCTCGGCGGGCTCGCCCCAGTCCCCGAGAGGGAACGGCCGCCCGGTAAGGTCGCCGTCCTCAGCGGGATCCCGGGGTGGCCCCTCGGGCTGCATCTCCGGCTGACTCACCCGGGCACTCCCTCTTGCCTGCGCTGAACGTGTGGTGGTGCGCGTGTGCGCAATGGTGCGCATGCTCTTCCTACCTTCGAATGAGACGCGGTGGGCGACGATTCCCGGGATTTCCGCCCGCAAGGGGGGCGTCATCAGGTACGCGCACGCCCCGTCTCTCACTCGAAAGAGTTGGTCCTCACGGCGTAGGGCGCGGCGCCCGGGGAGCACGTAGGCTCGGATTGACCAAGCCGCCGGCGCTTGGCACGACGCTACGGAGTGAGTGACCTGTGATTCCCGGTGGTGGCATGCCCGACATACAGCAGCTGCTCCAGCAGGCCCAGAAGATGCAGCAGGACCTTGCCGTGGCGCAGGACGAGCTGGCGCGCACCGAGGTCGAGGGCCAGGCCGGCGGCGGCCTGGTGAAGGCGACCGTCACCGGTTCCGGTGAACTGCGCGCGCTGGTGATCGACCCGAAGGCCGTGGACCCCGAGGACACCGAGACGCTCGCGGACCTGGTGGTCGCGGCGGTCCAGGCGGCCAACGAGAACGCGCAGGCGCTCCAGCAGCAGAAGCTGGGCCCGCTGGCGCAGGGCCTGGGCGGCGGCAGCGGGATCCCCGGCCTGCCGTTCTAGGACCCGTCCCGTCCCGTTCCCCCACCAGCACTCCTCAGAACCGAAAGAAGGCAGTCCGTTGTACGAAGGCGTGGTCCAGGACCTGATCGACGAGCTGGGCAGGCTGCCCGGCGTCGGGCCCAAGAGCGCGCAGCGGATCGCCTTCCACATCCTGCAGGCCGAGCCCACCGATGTCCGCCGCCTCGCGCACGCGCTGCTGGAGGTCAAGGACAAGGTCCGGTTCTGCGCGGTGTGCGGGAACGTGGCGCAGGAGGAGCGGTGCAACATCTGCCGCGATCCGCGCCGCGATCTCACGGTCATCTGTGTGGTCGAGGAGTCGAAGGACGTCGTCGCGATCGAGCGGACCCGCGAGTTCCGGGGGCGGTACCACGTCCTCGGCGGCGCGATCAGCCCGATCGAGGGCGTCGGACCGGACGATCTGCGCATCCGGGAGCTGCTGGCGCGGCTCGCGGACGGATCGGTCACCGAGCTGATCATCGCGACCGACCCGAACCTGGAGGGCGAGGCGACCGCCACCTACCTCGCCCGCATGATGAAGCCCATGGGCCTCAAGGTCACCCGCCTGGCCAGCGGGCTCCCCGTAGGGGGAGATCTGGAGTACGCGGACGAGGTCACGCTCGGGCGGGCCTTTGAAGGAAGGCGACTTCTCGATGTCTGACGCAACGCTGCACGCCCTGGGACTGGATCCGGACGACTTCGCGGCTTCGATCGCGGATCAGATCGAGTCCTTCATCGTCGCGGTCACCGAGGTGGCCAAGGGCGAGGACCCGGACAGCGCGGTGCCCTTCCTCCTCCTGGAGGTGTCCCAGCTGCTGCTGGCGGGCGGCCGGCTGGGCGCGTACCAGGACGTCCTGCCCGACGAGCGCTACGAGCCCGACCTGGGCCCGGAGCCGGACGTCGAGGACCTGCGCGAACGGTTCTCCGTGATGCTGGAGCCGGTCGACGTCTACTCGGAGGTCTTCGACCCCTACGAGCCGCGCAAGGCTCCGGTCCCGCACCGGATCTCCGACGACCTGGCCGACATGGTCGCCGACCTGCGCCACGGCCTCATCCACCACCAGGCCGGCCGGATCACCGAGGCGCTGTGGTGGTGGCAGTTCTCGTACTTCACCAACTGGGGCCCGACGGCGTCGGCCACGCTGCGCGCCCTCCAGTCACTGATCGCGCACGTCCGCCTCGACCAGCCGCTGGCCGCCCTGGACGGGCTGGACACGGACGAGGACGTGGCGGAGGACGAGCTCGCCGAACAGGCCGGCCAGGTCATGGCGGAGGAGCTCGGCCAACTCGGCCGGCGCTGACATCCCCGAAAGACCGCCGGTGGGGGAACCCATCTGCTGATCTTTTCGTCTCATGATGTGGTACGAGGCGGTCGGATCCCGGTCGCTCGTTAGACTGCACCAGCAATGAGACGGACTGAGCAAGGAGCGCACGTGGGCCTTGTCGTGCAGAAGTACGGAGGCTCCTCCGTAGCCGATGCCGAAGGCATCAAGCGTGTTGCCAAGCGGATCGTGGATGCCAAGAAGAACGGCCACCAAGTGGTCGTCGTGGTTTCCGCGATGGGCGACACGACGGACGAGCTGATCGATCTCGCCGAGCAGGTGTCCCCGATGCCTGCCGGGCGTGAATTCGACATGCTGCTGACCGCGGGAGAGCGGATCTCCATGGCCCTGCTGGCCATGGCGATCAAAAACCTGGGCCACGAGGCCCAGTCGTTCACCGGCAGCCAGGCAGGCGTCATCACCGACTCGGTCCACAACAAAGCGCGCATCATCGATGTCACGCCGGGCCGTATCCGCACCGCGCTGGACGAGGGCAACATCGCCATCGTCGCCGGCTTCCAAGGTGTGTCGGCGGACAGCAAGGACATCACCACCCTCGGCCGGGGCGGCTCGGACACGACCGCCGTCGCGCTCGCCGCGGCGCTGGACGCCGAGGTCTGCGAGATCTACACCGATGTCGACGGCGTCTTCACCGCGGACCCCCGCGTCGTGAAGAAGGCCCGGAAGATCGACTGGATCAACTCCGAGGACATGCTGGAGCTCGCGGCCTCCGGTTCCAAGGTGCTGCTGCACCGCTGCGTCGAGTACGCGCGCCGCTACAACATCCCGATCCACGTCCGCTCGTCCTTCTCGGGACTGCCGGGCACCTGGGTCAGCAACGAGAATCCGCAAGGGGACGAGCCGGTGGAGCACGCCATCATCTCCGGAGTCGCTCACGACGTCTCCGAAGCCAAGATCACGGTCGTCGGCGTCCCGGACAAGCCGGGTGAGGCCGCGGCCATCTTCCGCGCCATCGCGGACGCCGAGATCAACATCGACATGATCGTGCAGAACGTGTCCGCGGCCTCCACGGGCCTCACGGACATCTCCTTCACCCTTCCCAAGGCCGAGGGCCACAAGGCCATCGACGCCCTGGAGAAGGCGAAGGGCACCATCGGCTTCGACTCCCTGCGCTACGACGACCAGATCGGCAAGATCTCCCTGGTCGGCGCGGGCATGAAGACCAACCCGGGTGTCACCGCCTCGTTCTTCCAGGCGCTGTCCGACGCGGGAGTCAACATCGAGCTGATCTCCACCTCGGAGATCCGGATCTCGGTCGTGACCCGCCAGGACGACGTCAACGAGGCCGTCCGCGCCGTGCACACGGCCTTCGGACTCGACTCCGACAACGGCGACGAAGCCGTCGTCTACGGCGGCACGGGACGTTGAACCCGCCCGCGGCCCGGTCCGCCCCGGCTCCGGCACTCGCCGTGGTCGGGGCGACCGGAGCCGTCGGCTCCGTCCTGCTCCAGATGCTGTCCCAGCGGGCCGACGTCTGGGGCGACGTACGCCTGCTCGCCTCCTCGCGCTCGGCCGGCCGCAGGCTGACCGTGCGCGGTACGGAGACCGAGGTGCTCGCCCTCACCGAAGACGCCTTCGACGGCCTCGGGGCGGGTGACATCGCGGTCTTCCTGACCCCGGCCGAGGTCTCGGCCCGGTGGGCTCCCGTCGTCACCGCGCGCGGAACCGTCGTGGTGGACCAGTCCGCGGCCTTCCGCGAGGACCCCGAGGTACCGCTGGTGGTGCCCGAGGTGAACGGCCACGCGGCCCGGATCCGGCCGCGCGGGATCGTCGCCGGGCCCGACTGCGTGACCGCCGCGATGAGCGCGGCGCTGGGCGCGCTGCACGCCGAGTACGCGCTGGCCGAGCTGGCCGTCTCCACCTACCAGGCCGCGAGCGCGGCCGGCCGGGCCGGCGCGGAGGCGCTGCGCCGCCAGCTGTCACTCGTCGCCGGCAGCTCCCTGGGGGAGCAGCCCGGGGACGTGCGCCGGGCCGTGGGCGAGGACACCGGGCCCTTCGCGGGTCCGCTCGCGCTCAACGTGCTGCCGTGGTCGGGTGAGCTGCGCGAGGACGGCTGGTCCTCGCACGAGCTGGCCGTACGGGCGCAAGTGCGCCGGATCCTGGACCTGGCGGAGCTGCCGGTGTCCGTGACCTGCGTACAGGTACCCGTACTGACCGGGCATTCGCTGACCGTACGGGCCCGGTTCGAGCGCGTCGTCGAGGCGGCGCACGCCCGGGAGATCCTGGAATCGGCGCCCGGGGTGGTCCTCGTGGACGACCCGGCCGCGGGGGAGTTCCCGACGCCTTCGGACGCGGCGGGTACGGATCCGGCCTGGGTGGGGCGGGTGCGGCGCTCGCTCGACGACCCGCGCGCGCTGGAGTTCTTCGTCTGCGCGGACAATCTGCGCCAGGGTGCTGCGCTGAATGCCACACAAAATGCGGAGCTCATCGCGGCTGGTTTTAGCTCCTTCAGTTTGTAGGATCATCGTTAATACCTTGATCGAGGTGACGGCTCGACGGCTGTCGTCGTACGACGACGCGCGTCCGGGTGTGCGGCTACGCAAGAAGACGATGAGAATTCCGCCGATGAATCTGCCGTGCGCGTACAACCCTGTCGGGGGGACGCGAGTCCAACTGGCGTGGCAGAAGCATTGCTCGAACACCCCGTCATCGCGGCGCGGACCGGGACCATCCCCGGCCCGCCGCGTCTGCGACCCCGTACGCCCGGTGGGCTCCCGGTGATCGGTCCCGTTCCGCCCGCCGCGACGGCGTCCGGAGCTCCCCCGCTGCCCGGGGTGCCCGCCGCGCCCACGCCCGGCGTCCGCACGCCCGGACCGGCCAAGGACGGCCGCGTGCCCGGGCCGCGCGACAGCGCGGAGGACATCGGGAGCACGAAGCCGGCCGAGCCGGCCGAGCCGGCCGAGCCGGCCGAAGCCGTCACGGTGGCCGAGCCGGTCGTGGTGGCCGAGCCGGCCGAGGTGGTCCAGGGGACCACCGTCGACCACCTCACCGAGACCTACCAGGCCCACTACCGCTCGCTCCTGGGCCTCGCCGCGCTGCTCCTCGACGACACCGCCTCCTGCGAGGACGTCGTCCAGGAGGCCTTCATCCGCGTCCACTCGGCCCGCAGGAAGGTCCGGGACCGGGACAAGACCCTGGCCTACCTGCGCCAGACCGTCGTCAACCTTTCGCGCTCCGCCCTGCGCCGCCGCATCCTCGGCCTGAAGCTTCTGTCGAAGCCGATGCCGGACATGGCGAGCGCCGAGGAAGGCGCGTACGACCTGCTGGAACGGGAAGATCTCATCAAGGCGATGCGCGGGCTCCAGCGACGCCAGCGCGAGGTGCTGTCGTTGCGCTACTTCTCCGACATGACGGAAAGCCAGGTCGCCGAGGTCCTCGGCATATCGCTCGGTTCGGTCAAGGCGTACGGATCGCGGGGCATTGCCGCGCTGCGGGTGGCGATGGAGGCTGCGCAGTCATGAGTGAGGACCGCAAGACGAACGACGGCGAAGACCGGGAGCTGCCCGGCCGGGCCGGCGGATCCGCGTCCGGGGGCCCGGAGGCACTGCGGGAGCTCGTGTTCGGCAAGCCGAATCCGGCGAAGACGGCGAAGACGCCGGACGCGGCGGACACGGCGGACACGGCGGATTCCGAGCCCTTGGGCGAGGAGGACGCGCTGCGCGTCCTGCTGCGCGGGGTCGTCGGTGGGATCGAGCCCTCCGGCGACGCGCTGGACCGCCTGCGGCACGCCGTCCCCGCGCGCCGGGTCCGCAACCACAGGATCCTCGTCGCCGCGGCGGCGGCCGTGGTGGTGCTCGGCGGCTCGGTGCCGGTGGGCCTGTACATGACCTCCGGGGCGGACGGGAACTCCGGCCGTGCCGTCACGGCGGGGCACGGCCAGACGGGCGACGACTCGAAGGACGGGTCCGGGCTGCACCAGAACGGCTCCGCCCGTCCGAAGCCCAAGAGGTCCTCCGACAAGGACAGGGACAAGGACAAGGACAAGAAGGACAAGGACGAGGAGAACGGCGCCAGCGCGTCGCCCACTTCGCCCGGCGGCTTCCCGAGCACCGGCGGGTCGGACGTCACCCCGCCCCGCGCGACCCCCGGAAGCGGCTCCACCGGCAGTGTCGGGGGTGGTGTGCTGCCCCCGCCCGCGTCCTCGGAGGTTCCCTTCTGCTCCGAGAGCCAGGTCGGGGTGGCGGCCAGTACGCGGGCCCCGTCGGCCGGCGGCAAGATCTACGGCAGCTTCAGGGTCACCAACGTGTCCTCGAAGGGCTGCACCGTCCGCGGTCCGGAGAGCCTGACGGCCGGCCCGGCGAGCGAGGGCGGAGCCGGGGTCGCGGTCGTCAACCACGTCACGGGCGACCCGGCGACCGGGCTGCTGCCCGACCCGTCGGTGGAGACCCTGAAGCTGGTGCTCCCGCCGAACGCGTCGTACGAGGTCCGCTTCGCGTGGGTGCCGCCGGAGGGCGGCTGTCCCGGCGCGAGCGGCGAGGGTGACAACGCGTCGGGCGAGGGCACCGGGGGCGCCCCGGACGCCGGGACGGGCACCGACACGGGCCAGGTCCAGGCGGAGACTCCGCCGCTCGGTGCCGTGGTGACCCACACGCCCAACACACTGGGGCCGGACGGCCCGACGACGCAGACGACCATCGCCGAGGCGTGCGGCGGAACGGTGTACCGGACGGGCGTCATCCCGCTCAGGTAAACCCGCTCAGGCAGGCCCGCTCAGGCAGGCCCGCTCAGGCAGACCCGCGACGGGGCCCGGACCGGGCCCCGGACGTCACCGCTACGCCGAGCCCGCCCCGGCCGGGGCCGGCTCCGCCGGATCCCGCTCCGCCGGGGTCTCCTCGACGAGGCCCGCCTCCGTGTCGCGCAGGGTCTCCACCTCGCGCCGGTACAGCCGGAACCACATGAAGAGCACGAACGCGGCGAAGACGAACCACTCGCCGGTGTAGCCGAGGTTCTGGAAGGCCTTCAGGTCGAGCCCGGTGTTGGCCGGAGCCCGCGCCGGTACGGGAGTCATCCCGTCGGCGGGCGTCTGCACGGTCAGCCAGGCGTCGTACAGGCCGTACGGCACGATGTTGACGAGCGAGGCGGCCCCGATGACACCGAGCTGCCCGGCCGGCAGTCCGCCCGAGGAGTAGACGCCCTTGCTGGTGGAGTTCTCCGAGGCCTGGAGCGCGCCCGTCACCTCGACCCGGCCGGCCGGCGGGGCCGGAGCCCGGCCCGCGTCGGCGCCGCCGGGCAGCCAGCCCCGGACCACGGGTACGGCCTTGCCGGTGTCGGTCTTCAGCAGGGTCAGGACGTAGAAGCCGGACTTCCCCTCGAGCCGCCGCTCGGGGACGAGGAGCTGGTCGGCGTACTCCCCGGAGACCGAGGCGAGCCGTCCCGAGGTCCGCTTGTCCACCGGGAGCAGTGACTCCAGCGGCGCGGCCGCCTGGTCGGCGGGGCGTGCGCTGGTCGCCTCCTTGTGGGTGTCGACGCGGTCCTCGAACCGGTCGAGCTGCCAGGTCCCCATGAACAGGCAGAAGGGAACGCCGAGCGCGACGAAGACGTTGATCCCCCACCAGCGCGGGGTCAGGAGAAACCGGTGCACCCCACCACCGTACGGGGGGTGCACCGGATCACCGGTGCCGGGGCCGCTGCTGGGTCACCGGCGGGTGCCGTCGCGGGGCTACCGCGGCAGGTGCTTCAGCGCGAAATCGATCTCCATCCGGACCTGCTTGATCCGCTCCTCCACGACGAGCGAGCCGTGCCCGGCGTCGTAGCGGTACACCTCGTGCTCGGCCCCGCGCGCCGCCAGCCGGTCCACGTAGTTCTCGATCTGCTTGATGGGGCAGCGCGGGTCGTTGAGGCCCGCCGCGATGTGCACGGGCGCCTTCACCGCGTCCACGTAGGTCAGTGGCGAGGAGGCCTCGAAGCGCTCCGGGACCTCCTCCGGGGTACCGCCGAAGAGGGTGCGGTCCAGGGACTTCAGCGCCTCCATCTCGTCGTGGTACGCCGTCACGTAGTCGGCGACCGGGACGGCCGCCAGTCCCACCGCCCAGGCGTCCGGCCGGGTGCCGAGGCCCAGCAGCGTCAGGTAGCCGCCCCAGGAACCGCCGGACAGCACCAGGCGCGCCGGGTCCGCGAGGCCGGAGCCCACCGCCCATTCCCGTACGGCTTCGACGTCCTCCAGCTCGATCAGGCCGACCCGGTGCTTGAGGGCGTCGGTCCACTCGCGTCCGTAGCCGGTCGAACCGCGGTAGTTGACCCGGACGACCGCGAAACCGTGGTCGAGCCAGGCCGCCGGGGTCGCGGCGAAGGCGTCGCTGTCGTGCCAGGTGGGCCCGCCGTGGATCTCGAAGACGGTGGGGAAGGGCCCGTCGCCGTGGCCGACGGGGCGCTGGGCGAGGGCGTGGATCCGCCCGCCGGGGCCCTCGACCCACACGTCCTCGACCGGTACGGAGCCCGGCGGCCGGAATCCGGGAGGGTCGAGCACGACCCCGCCCGCGGTCGACCGGATGACGGAGGGCTCGGCCGCGGAGGACCACTGGTACTCCACCGACCCGTCGGGCCGCGCCGTCGCCCCCGACACCGTCCCCGGCGGCGTGTCCAGCCGTACGAGCTCCCGCGCGGCCAGGTCGTAGCGGAACAGCTCGCTGCGCGCCTCGTAGCCGTGCTCGATCAGCAGCGCGGACCCGTCGGGGTACCACTCCGCGCCCACGTCGCCCGGCAGGTCGACGGCCAGTCCCTCCTCGGTGCCCGCGGCCACGTCCCAGACCATCGGCTCCCACCGGCCGCGCCGCTGGTGGCCGACCAGCAGCCGGGTGTCTCCGGCGACGGGCGCGAAGCCGAGCACCATGAGGCCCAGCTCCTCCGTGCCGCCCTTGGAGTCGTCCAGCTCGGCGACGGTGGCGCCGTCCAGGGTGATCACGCGCAGGGCCGAGTGCATCGCGTCGCCGTGCTCGGTGTGCTCGACGGCGAGCAGGGTCCCGTCCCGGGACAGGTCGCCGACGCCGGCCGACTCGCGGTGCCGGTAGACCACGGACGGCTCCGTCCCGTCGGGCCGCACCACGTGGATCGTGGTCCCGTCCTCGTCGGTGGAGCGCCCCACGACGGCCGTCCCGTCCCGCCCGATGGCCAGCCCGGCCGGGTACGAGGCCTCCAGCCCGGGGGTGGCCGGCTCGTCGGGGCCGCCCGCGAAGGGCTGGCGGACCCAGGTGCCGAACTCGTCGCCGTCGGTGTCGGAGAACCACCAGACCCAGGCGCCGTCGGGGGAGAGGGTGCCGTCGGTGGTCCCGTTCGGGCGGTCGGTGGCCTGCCGCTGGGCGCCGGTGGCGCGGTCCCAGGTGTAGAGCTCGTAGGTCCCGGTGGCGTTGGAGACGAAGAGCGAGCGGTCGGGCGCGTCCTCGGCCCATTCGGGCAGTCCCACGCGCGGGGCCCGGAAGCGCTTCTCCCAGTCGGGCATGGCGGCGTCGTTCGTGTCGGCGGTGCCGGCGGTGGCGTCAGTCATGCACCCCATGTAACCGGATCGGCCGCGGCCCGTCCCCCGAGATGCCGACGGGGCCGAACGGGCGCAGGGTGGTGTGCGTACGCGATCGCGCGTACGAGGCTGGGTGGAGCTGTGTGAAGGAGTGGCGGTCATGGCGAAGAAGGCGCGCACCGGCAAGCCGGCCCACCAGGATTCAGAGCGTGCGATGGCGAAGAACACCGCGGCCGAGGCGCGCGCCAAGGCCGCCGTCCGCGATGTGCAGTCGGTCTCCGCGAAGACCCGGGGCATGCAGCAGAAGGCCCAGGCCAAGCGGGGTTGAGTCGTAGGGTGGCGCCATGCGGATGATCGTCCGGGGTGCCCGGCTGCTGCACAGCGAAGGCCTGCACGACGTCGAGGTCGCGGAGGACGGGCGGGTCGCGCGCGTGCTCCCGTATGACGACCAGAAGGAGCCCCCGGCGACGGGGGTGCTGATCGAGGCGCACGGCGGGCTGCTCAGCGCGCCCTTCGTCGAGCCGCACATCCACCTCGACACGGCCCTGACGGCCGGAGATCCGCGCCCCAACGTGTCCGGGACCCTCTGGGAGGGCATCGCCTGCTGGAGCGAGCGCAAGAAGACCCTGACCCGCGAGGACGTGATCGCGCGGGCCACCGAGGTGCTGCGCTGGCAGGCGGCGCAGGGCGTCCTGCACGTGCGCACCCACTGCGATGTCACCGACCCGGAGCTGACCGCGCTCGACGCGCTGCTGGAGGTGCGCGACCGGGTCCGGGACGTCATGACCCTGCAGATCGTCGCCTTCCCGCAGGAGGGCATCGTCTCCTTCCCCGGCGGCGAGAAGCTGCTGCGCGAGGCCGTCCGGCGCGGGGCCGACGTGGTCGGGGCCATCCCGCACTTCGAGGACACCCGGGAGGACGGGGTGGCCTCGCTGGCCGTCGCCTTCCGGCTGGCCGAGGAGCAGGGGCTGCGCGTGGACGCGCACTGCGACGAGATCGACGACGAGCAGTCCCGTTTCGTGGAGGTACTGGCCGCGCACGCCCTGCGCTCGGGGCTGCGCGGGCACGTGACGGCCTCGCACACGACGGCGATGGGCTCCTACGGCGGCGCCTACAGCTTCAAACTCCAGCGCCTGCTGTCCCGCTCCGGGATCAACCTCGTCTCGAACCCCTTCGCCAACCTCAACCTCCAGGGCCGCTTCGACGCCTACCCCAAGCGGCGCGGCCTCACCCAGGTCAAGGAGATGCTGGCGGCCGGGGTCAACGTGTCCTTCGGCCACGACGACGTGATGGACCCCTGGAACGCGCTGGGCACCGGCAACCCCCTGCAGACCGCGCTGGTCGGGATCTACGCCGCCCAGCTCACGGGAGCGGACGAGATCCCGGTGGCCTTCGAGATGGTGACCGAGCGCGCGGCGCGCGTCCTGGGCCTCTCGCCCTCGGAGTACGGGGTCCGCCAGGGCAACCCGGCCTCCTTCGTGCTGCTGCCGGCCGAATCGCCCACCGAGGCCGTCCGCCGACAGGTCCGCCCGCGCTACGTGGTCTCGCGCGGCACCGTCCTCGCCGAGACCCCGGCGGCTCCGGCCCGGCTGCTGGCCTGGCCGGGAGAGGAGGGCCCCTCGGAGGTGGACTTCCGAGTCCGCCTACTGTGACCGTCCATGACCTTTGTGACATGGACTCTTGACACTCCGTCGGCCCGCGCGGCACTCGAGGTCGCCTCCGAGTACACCGGCGCGGCGCTGCTGAACCACTCCGTCCGCTCGTACGCCTTCGGGGCCGAGTACGCGGACCGGCACGGGCTCTCGTACGACCGCGAACTCTTCTACGTCAGCGCGCTGGTGCACGACCTGGGGCTGACCGCGCCCTTCGACAGTCACACCCTGCCCTTCGAGGAGGCGGGCGGCCACGTCGCGCGCGTGCTGACGGCGGGGCTGGGCTGGCCCGCGGAGCGGCGGGCGCGCGCCGAGGAGATCATCGTGCGGCACATGCGCGAGGACGTCACGGCCGCCGAGGACGTGGAGAGCCACCTGCTCCAGATCGGTACGACCGCGGACGTCTCCGGGGTCGGCGTCCTCGACGCCGACCCCGTCTTCACGTCCGCGCTGCTCACCGAGTACCCGCGCCTCGGCTTCCGCGACGCCTTCTTCGCGCTGGTCAGCGACCAGGCCGCGCGCAAGCCGCAGTGCGCGGCGGCGGCCTACGTGGCGGGCGGCGCGAAGGAGCGCATCGCGGCGAACCCGCTGGACCGGCGGGGCCGGGCCGTCTAGAAGAGCCCCAGGGCGTTGTCCAGTGACCAGACCTGCCAGCCCATCGCGAAGAAGGCGACCCCGGAGATCAGGGCCATCATCAGGTTCTGCCCCTGCTCGCCCCAGTCGTGGATCATCAGAACCAGGTAGACCAGGTTGAGCAGCAGCCCGGCGAGCAGGGCTACCGGGGTCAGGAACCCCACGATCAGACCCAGGCCGAGGGCCAGTTCGGCGTAGGCGACGAGGTAGGCCATGAAGCGCGGGTAGGGCTTGACGACGACGTCGAAGCCGCGCGTGACGAACCCCCAGCGGTGCTTCTCGGCGACGCCGGCCGCCCAGCGGATGCCGCCTCCGCCGAACCAGTCCTTCTTGTCCTTGTGCCGCCAGCTCTCCAGCCACCACAGCCCGAGCCCGATCCGCAGAACGGCGACCCATTCGGGCCCGCCGAGCCAGATGGTCTGCATCCCCGGTTCCCTTCCTCGTTCCCTCACAAAGATCTGACGATGTGTCAGTTTCGAGGGAAGGGGCGGGGTGTGGCAAGGGGTTGGCCGACGGGGTTGGCGGATGGGGCTCAGCGGCACACGACGGAGACGGCCTGTACTTGGTTGTTGCCGAAGCCCCGCGGTTCCACGGCCGCCGGACCGGCTGTACGCGCCCCGAGGCGCCGGTGGCGCGGGCCGGGAGGGTGTGGCTGCCCGCGATCGCCGTCCAGTCGGCCGTCCCCCGTGGACTCATGGCCGCGCGGCCGCATCGGACCGGCTACTCCGCGTGCGGATCACTCAAACAGACGGTATGAATTGATCTGTCCCTTATGTGATCGGAGTGACGCGTGGACGACTATCCGCTGCTCAACCTGTTCTGGACCATGCTGTGGCTCTTCCTGTGGGTCATGTGGTTCTTCCTGCTGTTCAAGGTGATCACTGACATCTTCAGGGACCACGAGCTGCACGGCTGGGGCAAGGCCGGCTGGCTGATCCTGGTGCTCCTGCTGCCCTACATCGGCGTCTTCGTCTACCTCATCGTCCGCGGCAAGGGCATGAGCAAGCGGGACATGAAGCAGGCGGAGGAGCGGGAACAGGCCTTCCAGGACTACGTCCAGAAGGCCGCGGGCCCCCGCAGCAGCCCCGCGGAGGAACTCGCGAAGCTGTCCTCCCTCAAGGAGAAGGGCCACCTGACCCAGGAGGAGTTCGACAAGGCCAAGGAAAAGCTCCTGACCTGAGGGCCGACCTGAGGGCCGACCTGAGGACGGACCTGAGGACGGACCTGAGGACGGACCCGAGGACCTTCCTCCCCGCATTCGTCTCCACCGGGCGGGGGCCGGACCGCGCGACCGCGGTCCGGCCCCCGCCCGTGTGCGTTCCGGGTCAGGCCGTGGCGGATTCCGTGTCCTCCAGCAGGTCGATCAGGGACGAGCGGGCCCGCGCCACGCGGGAGCGGACGGTGCCTATCGGGCAGCCGAGCATGAGCGCCGCCTCCGCGTACGGCAGGCCCATGAGCTGGGTGAGGACGAAGACCTCGCGGCGCTCGGCGGGGATCGCCGCCAGGAGCTCCGCGAGCACGACGCCGTCCTCGAAGCCGGGTACGCCGCGGGGCTGACTCTGCTCGGCCGCGGTCTGCCAGTCGTCTCTGTCGGCGATCTTGGGGCGGGCCGCCTTGTGGCGCAGGCTGTCCACTACGGTGCGCCGCGCGATGGAGAGCAGCCAGGTGCGGGCGGAGGAGCGGCCCTCGAAGCGGTGGAGGCTGCCGAGGGCGCGCAGGAAGGTCTCCTGGGTCAGGTCTTCGGCGGACTGCGGGTCCGCGCTGAGGTAGGCCACGTAGCGGCGCACGTCGCGGTGCAGGGCGCGGACGAACCGGTCCACCGCGACGGGGTCGCCGTCACGGGCGGCCAGCGCGAGGAGCGTGACGCCCTCGTCGGGTCCGGCGGTACGGCGGGTGGGGGCACTGGTCGGGCGGGTGAGCAGGGCAGCGGTCATCGCCTGGAGTCCTTCGGGGAATCCGGCCGGATGCGATGCCGAGGCGCGGGGGCGAGGGGTGCCCGAGGCGGCAGGGGCGACCCGTGTGCGCCCGGAGCTCGGGCGGCGCGAGGCCGGGGAACGGGTGGTACGGCCTGCCGGACGGCATGACCGATGCCCGAGGCGCGGTACGGGTACGGGTGCTGGTGCCCGTGGCGCGTCGGGGAGCCGGCTGTCAGACGACAGCGATCCCGTGAGGTGGACCCCGTGAGGTGAGGGCGTCGGCGAGAAGCAGCCTGCGGGGCGTCCGGACCCGGTGGTTCCGTACGGGGCGGACCCGCGGCCGGTGCGCGGGCGCGGGAAGCCGGAAGATCAGCCGCAGTGGTACGAGGAACCGGGCGGCGACGGCGCGCAGGACGCGGAAGGCGCCGCGTTCCCCGTGCGCGAGCCAGAGGCCGCAGACCAGGGCGGCCAGGAGGTGGCCGGCGAGCATGCCCGCCGGCGACATGGAACCCATGGCGTGCGCGCCCGGCATCGTCATGGCCGCCGCGACGGACGAGGAACCGTCGGCCATGCCGGCCGCCCCGGCCATGTCGGCCATCCCGTGCGAGCCGTGTGCCCCGTGTGCCCCGTGTGCCCCGTGCGCCCCGGCCGTCCCGTGCACGTCCGCCCGCGGGCGGAGCACGTCAGGAACGTCGCAGAGCAGGTACTGGGCCCAGCGCCGCCCCAGGGACCCCAGGGACCCCTGGCCTCCCTGGGGCGCAGCGGCCTGGGCGAGCGAGAACCCGCCGTGCAGGGCGGCTTGGACGCCGACGGTCGCGGAGACGACGGCCGCGAGGCCGCGCTCCCGCCCGGCGAGGAACCAGCCGGTCGCCGAGGTTCCGGCGAACGCCGCGGTCATCCCCCACCAGGGGACGGAGGTCCCCGACATGAGGATGTGCCCGAGGGCCGAGAGCAGCACGCAGGTGGCCGCGAACATCGCGGCCCGTACGGCTCGGCAACATCGACCCGGTGTCATGGCGGGGCCATCGTCGCACCGGCCAGGCAGGGGCGACAGGGGGCATCAGGTTTTCTCATCGGCCGGAAACCGAGCCCTCACCCCTTGTGGCGCAGACCACAACAGGCTCCGGGAACCAGGGTGTTCACGGATCCGACTCCTGTCCGGACTGAGCCCGACGGACTGAGCCCGACGGACTGAGCCCGACGGACAGAGCCCGACGTCGAGCAGCGAGAGAGCGGGGTGGGCGAGCGGTGGCGGACCGGATCGGGTCGGCGAAGACGTCCGGAGCGCCCGGAGGGGCGACCGAGGCCCCGGCGGGCGTCGGGCCGGGCGGGCTGACGGCTCTGCTCACCGGCGCCATGGCCTTCTCCATGCTCCAGCTCTTCCTCCTCGGCGCACTCGGCCCGCGCCTGGTGGGGGAGTTGGGGGTATCGCCCGCCGTGCTCGGCTGGACCACCACGATCGGATTCGGCACGGCCGCCGTGCTGTCGCCGCTCGGCGGGAGGCTGGTGGACCGGATCGGGCCGCGCCGCTCCCTCGTACTCCTGCTGTCAGTGTCCGCGGCGGCGCTCGCGCTGATCGGTGCCGCGCCCGGCACCGGCTTCCTGCTCGCCGCCGTCGCGCTGGGCGGACTGCCCCAGGCCCTGGCCAATCCGGCGACCAACAAGGCGATCCTCGCCGCGGTGCCTCCCGGCCGCCGGGGGCCGGTGACCGGCATGAAGCAGTCGGGCGTCCAGCTGGGCGCCTTCGCCGCCGGGCTGCCGCTCACGGCACTGGCCGCCGGGATCGGCTGGCGCGGGGCGATGTGGACGGCCGCCGCCACCGCCGCGCTGGCGGCGCTGTGGGCACGCCGCGCCCTGCCCGCGGACCCGCGGACGGTCCCGGCCGGGCCCCGCGCCCCCCTTGTCCCGCGGGGTGCCGTCGCCTGGCTGGCGGTGTTCTCCCTGTTCCTGGGCTGCGGGATCGCCTCGGTCAATACGTACCTGGCCCTCTTCGGCGCGCAGCGGCTCGGCATGGGCCCCACCGCGGCCGGCGCGCTGATCGCGGTGCTTGGCGTCGCGGGCATCGCCGGGCGGGTCGGCTGGTCGAAGGCGGCCCGGCCGGGGCGCGCCGAGTGGCTGCCCGGAGCCCTGGCCGCCGGAGCGGTGGGGGCGTCCGTGCTCCTGGTGGCGGCGCCGACCGTACGGCCGCTGGTCTGGGTGGCCGCGGTGGCCGTCGGGGTGTTCGCGGTAGCGGCCAACGCCGTCTCGATGGTCCTGGTGATGCAGCGCTCCACCCCCGGGCCCGCCGGGCGGGCCGGCCAAGACGCAGCCCTCGTGGCCGCAGGCTTCTTCACCGGCTTCGCCGTCGGCCCCCTCCTCTTCGGCCCCCTCGCGAACGCCGGCCGCTACGGGACGGGCTGGCTGCTGGTGGCGGCCGAGTTCGGCCTGGCGTGCGCGGTGGGGCTGACCTGGGCGGTACGGGGGCGGTGACGTTGACGACGCGGACCGATCCGTGGGCGGAACGGGCCCTCGCGCGGCTCCTCGCGCAGGTGGCCGTCACGGCGGCCGACATCGGCGCGGAGCGCTTCCCGCTGTACGCGGATCCGGACACGGGGAAGTGGACGACGACCGGCCGTGGTTCCTGGGCCGGTGGCTTCTGGGCCGGGCTGCTGTGGCTGAGGGCCCGGCACACGGGGACCGCGGCGGACCGGGCCGTCGCGTCCGCATGCACCGCACGCCTGGCCGGCTGGGTGGACGCCGACACCTCCACGCGCGGGCTGATCTTTTGGTACGGGACGGCCCTGGCCGTCGAGGATGCGGGGGCGGAGGAGTTGCGGGGGCGGGCCGCCGCGGCCTGTTTGGCGGCGGTGGACGAGGAACTGGGGCTGCTGCCCTGGGGATCGGCGTTCGGGGGGCTCCGGTTGTCGGCCCGGGTGGACGGGCTGCCCGGTGCGGTTCCGCTGCTCGCCGGTGCAGGTCCGGCGGCGGCGGCCTCGCACCTCCAACGGCACCTGGCCCTGTGCCTCCCCGGCTCCGGGACGGAGGCCCTCCCCGCCCGTGACCTCGTACCGGCCTGGTCCTACGCGGCGGAGACGGGCTGGCGGGAGTGCGCGGAGCCGGCGCCGGGCTGGAGCAGAGGACCGGCGTGGCTGCTGCTCGCGCTGGCCGACGCACTGCACCGCCCCGCCGTAGCCGCGTGCCTGCCGGGCCACCCGCAGGCACTGGCGGAACGTCTTGCCGACGCGTGGACGGGACCGGGCACACCCCTCGTACCGGCCGCGGACGCGACCCGCCCGAACGGCCCGGCGGACACCTCCGCCGCGGCCGTCACGGCCGTCGCGCTCCTGAAGTTGTCCCTGCGGCCCGGCCCCCGCGCCGCGCCGTACGCGCACCGCGCGGCGGAGATCCTGGAGCACCTGGTCGACCACCACTTCTCCGCGGGCCGACTGCTGAACGGCTGCTACGACGCGGACAAGGGAGTCGCGATCCGCCACGAACTGGTCTGGGGCAACTTCTTCCTGGCCCTGGGCCTGGCCGCCCTGACCGACCGGGTAGACCTCCGCACCGTCTGAACCTCACCGCCCGCCCCCCTATCCCCCCGCCCCCCTATCCCCCATATCCCCCCAGCACCCGCCGAGCCACCGCCGTGATGTGCAGTTCGTCGGGGCCGTCCAGGATCCGGGCCGTGCGGCCCGAGCGGTAGAGGGCGGGGAGGGGGGTGTCGGGGCCCAGGCCGGCCGCGCCGTGGATCTGGATGGCCGAGTCGGTCACCTGCTGGAGCATGCGGGCGGCCGCCACCTTGGCCAGACCCACCTCCACGTGCGCGTCCCGGCCTGCGCCGATCGCGGCGACGGCCTCGTGGACGAGCGGCCGGGTGGTGCGCAGCAGCAGCAGCGACTCGAAGACGTGGCCCTGCACCAGCTGGTGGCCTCCGAGCGGGCCGCGCGACCCGGTACGGGAGTTCACGCGTGCGCACATGAGGTCGAACGCCCGCTGGGCCTGGCCCAGCCAGCGCAGACAGCGCAGGGTGCGGCCCAGCTGGAGGCGTTCCGCGGCGATGGCGAGGGCCTGGCCGCGCTCGCCCAGAAGATGGTCGGCGGCCACGTGCACCCGGTCGAACTCGATCTCCCACTGCCCGGCCGCACCCAGCACCGGCAGCTCCCGCACCACCCGGAACCCCGGGGCGGAGGTGGGGACGACGAGCAGCGACAGCCCCGTACGGTCGCCCGGCCGGCCGTCGGTGCGGGCCAGTACGGTGACCAGATCGGCCTCGGCGGCGTGCGAGGTGAACCACTTGCGGCCGGTCAGGGTCCAGCTCCCGTCCGCCTCCGCCACCGCGCGCGTGGAGGTGAGGTACGGATCCGTTCCCGGGCTCTCCGGGTCGGTCATGGCGTAGCAGGCGCGCAGTTCGCCGGCCGTCAGCCGGCGCGGGTACAGCGCGCGCACCCGGTCGCCGCCGTGCCGCCACAGCATCGTGGCGTCCAGCAGCGGCGCCGATCCCAGTGCCGCCGGTCCGTGGTCGCTCGCCCCCTCGGCCTCGGCGAGCCGTGCGTAGCGCGCCAGGCCGAGCCCTTGGCCGCCCAGTTCCACGGGGAGCGGGAGGGCCCAGAGGCCCGCCTCCTTCGCCCCGGCCTGGAGCTCCCGCAGGGCCGCCGCCGCGGCGGGGCCACCCGCGTCGAGCACGGGCTCGCGGGGCATCACCCGCTCCCGTACGAACTCCGCCACCCGAGCCCTCAACTCCAGCTCCCCGCAACCCGGTTCGTCCGAGACGCGCGTCGCACCCCCTTCGTCTCCCGCCACTCGCTTCCCCACCACTTTCCTCCAGCCCGCCGGGAACCCGTGGGAACGGCAGTGCGACTGCCTTCCCGTGGAACTGGTCGGGCGGGCCCGCCCCTTGGTTCCCGTACGGGACCACCTGCGGCGCCGGCCGATCGCCGGGCCGGGAGAAGAGGAGAGGCATGGCGTCACCCGCCGTCACCCACACGGCTCGGCCGCTCGACGGGCTGCGCTTCACCGCCTCGGGACCGCCCGCGCTCGCCGGCCCGGTGGCCGAACACCTGAGGCTGCTGGGAGCCGTCGGCCCGGACACCGGGCCACCCACGGACGGCGACGGCGGAGACGCGGCTCGCATCACGCTGGCGGACGACGGCTACGGGTGCGCCGACGGACCCGACCTCCCCACCCGCCCCACCACCCACGCCACCGCCACCCCCGCCACCCCCGCCACCCCCACCCACGCCACCGCCACCCTCCGCTGGTCTTCGCCGGAGGCGGCCCTGCTGGGCGTCACCGACGAGGCGACCGTGCAGGCCGCGACCGGGATCATGGCCGTGCACGGCCGCCGCGACGGTCTGCCGCGGGGGCTCGCCGTGGACTACGCCACCGCCGCGACGGCCGTCCTCACCACACAGGGGCTGCTCGCCGCCCTGCTGGCCCGGGCCAGGGGGTGCGAGGGCGCCGCCGCGCAGCCGCACACGTACGTGGACCGGGCCGGGCTGCTGGTCGTGTCCCAGTACCTCGCCGCGAGCGGCGCCGAGGAGGGCGAAGCCGCCGAACTGGCTCCCGGGGGGCCGCCCTTCACCGCAGCCGACGGCACGCTCTTCGAGCTGGAGACACTGGATCCGGGTGCCTGGGCCGGGTTCTGGCGGGCCCTGGACGCCCCGGCCGACGCGGTACGGGCCGGGTGGCGGCCCTTCCAGTTCCGGTACGCCACCGCGTGCGCGCCCTTCCCCGAAGCGTTGCACGCCACCACCCGGGCCCGCGGCTGGCAGCGGATCCGCGACGCGGCGGCCGCCTCGGGGGCCGAGGTCTGCCGGCTGCGGACCCTCGCCGAGCGGGCCGCCGAGGACGATGGAGCCGCCCCCTGGACCCTGGCCCCGTACGGCCCCGGCGGCCACACCCCCACAGCGGGACCCCGGGCGCCGCTCACCGCGCCCACCGCCGTGACTGCCACCGCGCCCCCCGTCCCCATCCCCATCCCCGGCCCCCTCACCGGCATGACCGTCCTGGAGGCCGGCCGTCGCGTCCAGGCGCCGCTCGCCGCCCACCTCCTGGGGCTGCTCGGCGCCGAGGTGATCCGGATCGAGCCGCCGGGCGGTGACCCGCTGCGCGGCATGCCGCCCACCTGCTCGGGGATCTCCGCCCGCTGGCTGGCCCTGAACCGGGGCAAGCACGCCGTGGAGATCGACATCAAGTCGCCCGCCGACCGGCTGCGGCTGGCCGCGCTGGCGGCCGGAGCCGACGTGTTCCTGCACAACTGGGCCCCGGGGAAGGCGGCCGAGCTGGGCCTGGACTGCGCCGACCTCGCGCGGGTGAACCCCGCGCTCGTGTACGCGTACACCGGCGGCTGGGGCACGGGCCGGATCGCCGACCCGCCGATGGGCACGGACTTCATGGTCCAGGCCCGCACCGGCGTCGGCGAGGCCGCCCGCCCCGAGGGCGAGCCGCCCGCGCCCTCCCTGATGACCCTGCTCGACGTGCTGGGCGGGCTGCTCGGCGCCGAGGCGGTCCTCGCGGGGCTGCTGCTGCGCGAGCGCACCGGCCGGGGGGTCCGCGTGGACTCCTCGCTGCTCGGCGCCGCCGACCTGCTCACCGCCCCCGCCCTGCTCCGCGCGCGGCGCGGGGAGCGCGGCCGCCGGCCGGCGGGGTTCCGTACGCCGCTGCGCACCGCCGACGGCTGGATCGCCCCGGCCGACGCGGACGCCCGTGCGGCGGCCGAGGCCTCCCGGGTGCTCGCGGACCTGTCCACCGAGGACGCCCTGCGAGCACTGCGGGCGCGCGGCCTCACGGCGACCGCCGTCACCACCGACCTCGCCGACCTGCACCACGACCCACGGCACGACCGGCGCCACGAACCGGACCCCGCCTCGCACGTCAGTCCGCACGTCGGCCCGCACGACAGCCGTCACGTCGCCCCGCACGTCGGCCCGCACGACAGCCGTCACGTCGGCCCACACGACAGCCGTCACGTCGGCCCGCACGACGGCCCTCACGTCAGCCCGCACGACAGCCCGCACGACGACCCGCACCACGATCCGCGCTGCCCCGGCTCGATCAGCCGGGACGCGCACGGTGCCGCCGCCGTTCCCGACCCCTGGAGCTTCGTATGACCGTCGCACTGCACGATCTGCTGCCCGTGGGCCTGCGCCGCTCGTGGGCCGTCGACGGAACCTGTCCCGACCTCGACCTCTACAGCCTCTTCCGGGCCCGCCAGATCTCCGACCCGCACCACACCGCTGTCATCGATGCCAAGGGCAAGCTCTGCTACACCGCGCTCGACCGCAAGGTGCGATGTCTCGCCACCGGCCTCGCATCCCTCGGCGTACGGCCCGGCGACGTGGTCGGTGTCCAGCTCCCCAACGGCCGCGACGCGGTCATCGCGGACCTGGCCCTGGCCGCCCTCGGCGTGGTGGCCCTGCCCTTTCCCGTGGGCCGGGGCGGCCAGGAGGCCCGCTGCCTGCTGCGCCGCGCCGAGGCCGTGGCGGTGATCGCCGCGGTGGAGCACCGGGGCCACCACCACGCCGCCGAACTACGCGACCTGGCCCCCGAACTGCCCGCGCTGCGCCATGTCGTCGCGGCCGGCGTCCCGGCGGGCACGGAGCCCGAAGGAACGATCCGGCTCGCGACGCTGCTGCGCTCCGACCCGGCCGCCTCCGTCCCCGCCCGGCCCGACCCCGACAGCGCCGCCCGCATCCTGGTGTCCTCGGGCTCGGAGGCGGAGCCGAAGATGATCGCCTACTCCCACAACGCCCTCGCCGGCGGCCGCGGCAACTTCCTCGCCTCGCTGATGCCCGACGGGACGCCGCCGCGCTGCCTGTTCCTCGTACCGCTCGCGTCCGCCTTCGGCTCCAGCGGGACCGCGGTCACCCTCGCCCGGCACGGCGGAACCCTGATCGTCCTCGACCACTTCACCCCGGAGGCGGCCCTCGCGGCGGTGCGCGAGCACCGGCCCACGCACGTCCTCGGAGTGCCCACGATGATCCGCATGATGCTCGACCGGCTGGAGGCGCAGGCCCCCGGGGGAGACGGGCGGCCGCTCCCCGCCCCCACCGCCCTGATCCTCGGCGGCGCCCCCCTCGACGAGACCACCGCCGAGAGCGCGAGCCGCGCCTTCGGCTGCCCGGTCGTCAACCTCTACGGCTCCGCCGACGGGGTCAACTGCCACACCGGACTGGGCGCGACGACCCCGGACTCCGAGGGCACGGGCATCGCCGCCGGCCGCCCCGACCCCCGGGTCGCCGAGATCCGGATCACCGACACCGAGACGCACGAGCGGCTCCCCGACGGGGCGATCGGGGAGATCATCGCGCGCGGCCCCATGACCCCCATGTGCTACGTCGCCTCCCCGGACCTGGACGCCCGGTACCGCACGCCCGAGGGGTGGGTCCGTACGGGCGACCTCGGCTTCATCGACGAGGACGGGGTGCTCCACGTCGTCGGCCGCCTCAAGGACATCGTCATCCGCGGCGGCGCCAACATCAGCCCCGCCGAAGTGGAACGGGAGCTCTCCTCCCACCCCCTCGTCCGCGACGTCGTCTGCGTCGGAGTCCCGGACGCGGTGATGGGCGAACGGCTCGCCGCCTGCGTCGTCCCCCGCGGAGCGCAGCCGCCCACCCTCGACTCCCTGGCCGGACACCTCGGCCTCCGCGGCCTCGACCGCCGCAAGCACCCCGAGCACCTGCTGCTGCTCGCGGAGCTCCCGCTCACCCCGGCCGGCAAACCCGACCGCGTGATGCTGCGGGCCCGCCTCGCGGAGGGCGGCTCCGGCCAAGGGGCCACCCGGGCCCTGCCCGGGCCCGCGGGCAGCGCCCTCCCCGAGCCCGCCGCCCGGCCTGCCGGGGCCCCGGCCACCGCGGCCCCTACCGGGGCCCCGGCCACCGTGGCCCCCGCCGGGGTGGGCGCGTAGACGAGGGCGGAGCGGCCCCCGGTGGACCGCCCCGCCCTCCCGGCGTACCGGGGCGCCTTCCCGGTCCCCTCCCGGTCCCCTCCCGGTCCCCTCCCGGCGTACCGGGGCACCTTCCCGGTCCCCTACCCCGCGGACCCGCCCACCTTGCCCATGGCCGCCTTCAGGGCGGCCCCCGCGTTGCGGTAGACCGGCAGCAGTTCCAGGTCGTTCCCCGGGTAGTTGACGATCTGCACCTGGTGGGCGCCGGAGTCGGGCAGTACCGTCCCGGTCGACATGTGCGCGTTGTCCAGGACCAGCGCGGGCTTCTTCGCCGACAGCTCGGCCAGCTGCGCCGGGGTCACCGCCTCGGGGCCGTAGGTGCCCACCGTCGAGGCGCCCGCCAGCTTCGCCGACCAGGCGGTGAACACCTGGCTCACCACCGACGGGCTCTTCCCGCCCGGCCAGGCGGCCTGGACGTCCTTCGTGACCCGCCAGTACTCGGCGTCGAACTCCGCCGTCCACTTCGCGGCGGCGTCCTGCGTGCCGAACAGCGCGCCCAGCCGGGTGACTTCGGCCTTGACCTTGTCGGCGTCGTTGTCGAGGTTCACCTCCACCAGCTCCGCCTTCGACCCGGCGGCCTCCTTGATCTTCGCGGCGTACGGCTCGAAGGGCGCGTAGAGCACGAAGTCGGCCCCGGCGACGGCCGCGAGGTCGGAGGGCTTGGGGTCGTAGTCCGGGGCGTGGTGCACGGACTGCGGCACGATCACCTTGACGTTCCGCGCGCCCGCGGCCTTGGCGAAGGCGCCCTCCCAGGTGGTCGTCACGACGACGGTCGTCCGGGAGGGCGCGCCGCCCCCGGCGGAGGCGCCACCGCCGCCACCGCTCCCGCCCTCGGTTCCGCAGCCGGCCACCAGGGCCAGTGCCGGGGTCAGTGCGAGGAGGAAGGCGATGCGGGCCGAGCTGCTGCGGACGCGGGTTCGGGGCGCCATGAGCGGATTCTCCGTTCGGGTACGAGGTGCACCGCGAGGACGAGCGCCCCCGCGGTCAGGACGAGGACGGGCCCGGGGGGCCAGTCCAGCCGGAGGGCGATGAGGAAGCCGGTCAGGTTCACGAAGACGCCGATGCCCACCGCCCATCCGGTGATCGATTTCAGCGAGGTGCCCAGCCGACGCGCGGCCAGGGCGGGCAGCAGGGTCAGCGCGTCGACCAGCAGGGCGCCGGTGAGCTTGATGGCTCCGGCGACCGCGACCGCGACGAGCACCAGCAGGACCGTGGTCAGCGCCCGCACCGGCACGCCCGAACACTGCGCGAGCTCACGGTCGTAGAGCAGCAGCGCCACTTCGCGCCGCCGCCACCAGAACAGGCCGGGCACGAGGACGGCCAGCACCCCGAGCACCACGAGATCGGCGCCGCCGACGGACAGGATCGAGCCCCACAGCAGCGCGAACGCGCCCGAGGCGTTCACCCCGGAGACCGCCAGGAGCAGCAGCGCGGCGGCGATCGCCAGGCTCATCAGCAGCCCCATCGCCCCGGACAGCCCGTCGGGGATCCGGGCCAGCGGGGCGACACCGGCCCCGGCCAGGGCGCAGGCCACCAGCGCGCACAGCATGGGGTCCAGCCCGGTGAGCAGTCCGACGGCGATGCCCAGCAGCGCCACGTGCATCATCGCGAAGCGCACCGGCATGATGTCCAGCCCGACGATGACCACACCGATCACGGGCAGCCCGACGGCGGCGAGCAGCAGGGCGAAGCCCGCCCGCTGCACGGGGGCCAGTTGCAACAGGGTCCCGAGGTCGGCGCTCGCGAGGGAGGCGGCCGCGAGGGTGGCGCTCACCGGACCTCCCGCAGGCGTCCGGCGGCCATCTCCAGGACCCGGTCGCAGCGTTCGGCGAGCGCCCGGTCGTGCGTGACGACGACGAGCGTCACGGGCAGCGCGGCCAGGACGTCGGCGGCCTCGTCCTGCCCGGCGAAGTCCAGGGCGGCGGTCGGCTCGTCGGCGAGCAGTACGCCGGCCCCCGCGGCCACGCAGCCGATCGCCCGGGCCAGGTACATCCGCTGCAACTGCCCGCCGGACAGGGTGTGCAGCGGCCGCCCGGTCAGCGGCCCCACCCCCAGCCGGTCGGCGGCCTCGGCGGCCGCGCGGGGGTCCCCGCCGCTGGCGAGGAGCTCGCCGCCCAGCAGGGGGAAGCGCCCGGCGGCGGGCTTCTGCGGGATCCACGCGCACGCCCGCCGCCGCCAGGCCGGGTCGCCCGTGCGGCCGCCGACCAGGATCTTCCCGCTGACCTGCGGGTGCAGTCCGAGCACGGCGCGCAGCAGGGTGGTCTTGCCCGATCCGTTGGTGCCGGTCAGTGCGACGCGCTCGCCCGCGGCGATCTCCAGGTCGACGCCGGACACGGCCTCGACCCGCCCGTGCCGGCAGCCCACCCCCTCCATCCGCACGTCCAGCCCGCCCATCCCGCGCCCTTCCGCTGTCACCGGTCGTCCTTCCGCGTGGAGTTGGTCGGCCGGAAGGGGGCCGTGGTTCCGGCGACCGGAGAGTTCTGCCGGTGGCCGGTGGCCGGTGGCGGGTGGCGGGTGGACAGGGGGGGGGCGGACCGGTAGCGGGTTCGCGCCGTCCAGCCGGGCGGGACCGGCCATTCCGCTCGGGCGTTCCGTTTTCTACAAGCGCCGCGCCTCACCCCGGGCCATGATCGCGCCGCCGCCTACGTGGTGATCAACTTGCCTGTGATCAAAGGGAGTCGAGCCATGCACGAGCACGTCCGCACCCCCCGAAGCACCGTGCGCAACACCATCCGAAGCAGCACCCGCCGGAGCACCCGCCGAAGCAGCTCCCGCCGGAGCACGCTCTGGCACCGCGCCCTCGCGAGCGCCGTCGTCCTGGCAGCCACCGGAACCGTCCTCGTCGCCTCCCCGCAGCCCGCCCGGGCCGCGCTGCCTGCGCAGTCGATAGCCGATCCCGTGCACTACTGGAACGACGTGCTGCAGAACGTCTTCCGCCGGGTCGGCGGCGGGCCCGTCCCGATGGCCAGATCGGCCGCGATGATGAACGCCGCGATCTACGACGCGGAGTCCTCGTACCAGCTGAAGTGGAAGGGCAAGATCACCTCGGAGCCGTACATCAAGGCGGAGAACTACGCGGGCTGGGCCGAGGGCCCGGACGAGGAGGAGCGCGTCATCGGCCGCACGGCCTACAACATCCTCCTCGGCCTCTACGGCAACAAGCAGAGCCGCTACGCGGACCAGACGCAGTACCTCGACGCGCGCTTCCGCGAGCGGTTCGGCACCGAGCCCACCTCCGGCGACTTCCTGGACCTCTCCGTGGTCGGCCCGATGGTCAAGCAGATGACCGACGCCCGCACCGGCGACGGCTCCGACAACCCCCAGGTCTACGTGGGGGACAACAAGCCGGGCGCCTGGCGCCCGACGAGCTACCCGGACATGCCCGACGCCTCCTGCGACGAGGACAGCGACGCGGTCAGCCCGTTCTACGGCCAGGTCAAGCCGTTCTCGCTGACCTCCGGTTCGCAGTTCCGCCCCACCACGCTGACCCAGTACGGCTCGTACGAGGCCCTGGTGGCGAGCGACGAGTACAAGCGCCAGGTCCAGGCGGTCCGTACGGCCGGCGCCGACAAGCCCACGGCCGCCACCCCGGTGATCAACCGGACCCCGGACCAGCTCGCCGCGGCCTGGTTCTGGGCCAACGACAACAACGGCACCTACAAGCCGCCGGGCCACATGCTCCAGGCCACCCGCGAGGTCGCCAAGGCCCGCGGCCTCGGGGTGTACGCGAACGCCCGCCTCTTCGCCCTCGTCTCCCTCGCCATGGCCGACACCGGGATCGCGGTCCGCGACGCCAAGTTCGCCACGCCCGTCGACCTGTGGCGGCCCGTCTCGGCGATCCGCGAGGGCGGCCTCGACCCCCAGTGGAAGCCGCTGCTGAAGAGCCCGGCGGGCGTCAACGTCAGCCCGTGCTTCCCCGCGTACGTCTCCGGCCACGCCTCCTTCGGCGGCGCCTGGGCCGGGGTCATGAAGCGCTACTTCGGCAGCGACAACATCTCCTTCGACCTCACCACCGACGAGCCGCAGGCACCGGTCAAGACCCGCCACTTCACCAGCTTCAGCGCGGCCGGCAAGGAGGACGCCGACAGCCGGATCTGGCTCGGCGTCCACTACCCGTGGGACGCCACGGACGGCCTCGTGCTGGGCGACAAGGTCGCGAACCAGGTCTTCACCACCAAGCTCCGCACCCTCTGAGCCGACCCGGCCGGCCGGCCCGCGGGCCCGACCTGACGGGCCCGACTTGACGGGTACGGCCCCTCCCGGCCGGATGACGTAAGCCTTTCGTCATCCGGCCGGGCCTGGTCCCGCCCCGCGCCCGCGCGTTGAATGTCCATGACGGCCGGCCGGCCGGCCGAACGCGAGGAAGGGCCCGACGAGTGACGCAGAACCCGGCGCGAGACGAGCAGCCGAACCAGCCGCAGGACGAGCCGCTGAACCAGCCCCTGAACCAGCCGCAGGACCAGCCCCTGAACCAGCCGCGGAACCCGGCGAAGAAGCGGGGCGTACGCAGGCTCCTGGCCGTCCTCGCCCTCCCGGCGGCCCTCCTGCTGGGCCTCGGCCTGTACTGGTTCCAGCCGTGGAAGCTCTGGCAGGACGCCACGGTCAACGAGTCCCTCCCCGTGGCGGCCCCCGTCGCATCCGCGCCCGCGGCCACCACCCCGGCCGCCCCCGCCGCCCCGGCCACCCCCCGAACCCTCGCCCAGGGCACGCTGATCAGCCACGAGCACGCCACCACGGGCACCGTGAAGCTCATCCGCCTCCCGGACGGCTCCCACACCCTGCGCCTGGAGAACCTCGACACCAGCAACGGCCCCGACCTGCGGGTCTGGCTGACGGACGCCCCGGTGAAGGAGGGCACGGCGGGCTGGCGGGTCTTCGACGACGGCGAGTACGTCAGCCTGGGCAAGCTCAAGGGCAACAAGGGCGACCAGAACTACGCGCTCCCGGCCGACGTGAACCCGTCCGGCTACGGCAGCGTCACCATCTGGTGCGACCGCTTCGACGTCTCCTTCGGTGCGGCGGCCCTCACCCCCGTGTGACCCTTGTCCTCGGATCGAGGACGCGCCACGGGCGCCGGGAACGAGGGACGAGGGACGAGCGTGGCGGGACCGCAAGCACCGCAGGGCCACCTCGCGGGGTATGCCGACCTGCTCGTCGCCGCCTGCGCCACGGGCCGCCGGCTGACCCGCGACGAGCTGGAGTCACGCCGTACGGAAGGCGAGCGGGCGGCGGAGGCCGGGCTGGCGCTCCGGGCCGTGATCCGCGAACACCTGGCCGCGGCCCAGCTCGTACGGCCCCTCCCCGCACCGGGCCCGCTCCTGTCGGCCGTCGAGCAGGTGGTGGACGCCTTCGTCCAGGGCTACGAACGTGCCCAACTGCAGGCGGTGTCGCCAGAGGAGGCGGCCCGCCGGGAGTTCATCGACGACCTGCTCTACGGCGGCAGCGACCTGGGCCGGCTGGCGGAGCGTGCCGAGCGCTTCGGGCTGCGCCTCTCGCAGTCGCACGGGGTGGCCGTGGCCACCGGCCCCGAGCCGTACGGCGACGGCTACCCCGTGGCGCGCGGGATCGAGTCGGCGGTCCTCGCCCGGTTCCCGGGCCGGCAGATCCTGCTGACCTCCAGCAGCAGGACGGAATCGTCGGCTTCACCCAGGAGGTCCTGTCCGGAGCCCTGCGCGCCATCGTGGGTCGCATGTCGGTGGAGGACATCATCCGTGACCGGGCCGCCTTCGCGGGGCAGGTCGCCGAGGAGGCGGAGGCCAGCCTGTCCGGGCAGGGCCTGGTCCTGGACGCCTTCCAGATCCAGGACATCACCACCGAGGGCTCCTACCTCGAGGACCTGGGCCGTCCCGAAGCCGCCCGCGCCAAGCAGGAGGCCGACATCGCCGAGGCCAACTCCCGCCGGGCGGCCGAACAGGCCCGCTTGAAGGCGGAGGAGGAGATCGCGGTCGCCGAGCGCACCCTCTACCTGCGCCAGGCGGAGATCAAGGCCGAGACCGACGCGGCGGCCGCCCAGGCCAACGCCGCCGGTCCGCTGGCCGAGGCCGACCGCCAGCAGCAGATCCTCGGCGAGCAGGAGAAGGTGATCGAGCGTCAGGCCGCCCTGACCGACCGCCAGCTCTACACCCAGGTCCGCAAGCCCGCCGACGCCCGCCGCTACGAGGCCGAGCAGGAGGCGGAGGCCAAGCGGGTGGCCCGTGTCAAGCAGGCCGAGGCCGAGCGCCTCGCGGCCATTGCCGCCGCCCAGGGCGAGGCCGAGCGAGCCCGGCTCACCGGTGAGGGCGAGAAGCAGCGCCGCTCCGCCCTGGCCGAGGCCATCGAGGGCGCCAAGCGCGGCGAGGCCGAGCGGGCCCGCCGCGCCGCGATCGCGGAGGCCGTACGCCTGGAGGGCGACGCGGAGGCCGCGGCCATCCTGGCCAGGGGCTCGGCCGAGGCGGAGGCGATGCGGAAGAAGGCGGAGGCCTTCGAGACGTACGGCGACGCGGCGGTGATCCAGATGATGGTCGAGGCCCTGCCCCAGGTGGTGGCCAAGGCCGCCGAACCCCTCTCCGCCATCGACAAGATGACCGTCATCTCCACCGACGGCGCGAGCAAGCTCTCCCGCACGGTCACCGACAACGTCGCCCAGGGCATGGAGCTCCTGAGCTCCACCACGGGCGTGGACCTGGGTCAGCTCCTGAAGGGCCTGACCGCCCCGAAGGCCTCCGCGGCCCCGGAGACCCCCGCCCTCAACGGGAAGATCGAGATCAGCGGCTGATCCCCGGGCTCGCATTCGGCCGAGCTGCCCGACGAGCCACCGCCGCACCATCGCGTCGTCGCGGGAGACTGGTCCCATGACCACTCCCGCGACCCCGATGGACACCGTCACGCTGGAGCGCCGCATCGCGGCCCGCCCGGAAACCGTCTTCGGCCTCCTCACCGACCGGGACAAGTGGCTGTCCTGGATGGGCGGCGACGGTACGTTCTCCTTCGCGCCCGGCGGCCCGTACCGCACCCGGGTCACCGGGGAGAACGTGGCGTCCGGCCGCTTCCTGACGGTCGACCCGCCGGAGCGGCTCGTCCTCACCTGGGGCTGGGAGGGGAGTCCCACGCCCCTGACCCCCGGCTCCACCCGGGTGGAGATCACCCTCGAACCCACCCCCGAACCGACCCTCGAACCCATCCCCGCAGGCACCCTGCTCCACCTGATCCACAGCGGCCTGCCCACCCCGGAGGCCTGCGAGGCGCACGCGGAGTTCTGGCAGCACTACGTCGACCGCCTCGCCCTGCGCGCCGAAGGCGCCGACCCCGGCCCGGACCCGTGGACGCGTCGGCCCACGGGCTGACACGGCCCGTCAGCGGCCCACTGACGCACCTCAGCAGCCGAACGAACCCGGCCGTTCGTCACACAGAGCCGACGGTGAAGACGCCGGTGGTCCGGGTCAGTGGGTTGGAACCGTAGTTGACGACGGCCGAGGCGGGGGCGGCCCGGACGTCGGTGCCGGCGTAGCCCTGAGGAGTGAGGAAGAGGCCCCAGGCCGCGACCCAGGGGGCATAGGTGCCCGTACCAAGCCCAAGCCGTGCCTGTGCCATGGCAGGACGTACGTCTTCCAAGGCCAGGGCACCGCCCGCACCGGGGGGCCACCAAGGCGTGAAGCTGGTCGACGTAGCCCGCCGCGCCGGCGTCTCCACGGCCACGGTGTCCAACGTCCTGAACCACCCCGACCACGTGCGAGAGGCCACGTGTACCCGCGTCGAACTCGCCATCACCGAGCTGGGCTTCGTACGAGGCGGCGTACCCTCGGAACACGCCGCCCACTGGCGCCGCAACGGCTTCGCCACCGGGCTCTTCCACCCCGGGCATGCGCCAGCGCCTGCTCGCGGGCCTCACCCAGCAGTGGGAGGCAGCGCTCGATACCCGCCTGTCGATGAGCCCGAGGTCTCCGGTGCGTGCGCTAGACACGCTTCTGCGAGCTCGATCGGCCGCACGGTAGCCGGACGGGGCGCGTGCCGCGCCCGGCAGCACGTCAGTTGCGCAGGAGATGCCGGAGGTCGTCCAGCGGCAGGCGTGCTTCCCGAGAGGCGGCGCCCGCCTCGAATCGGATGCCCTCGGTGCCGAGGACATCCGCGGGAGTCTCTGTGCGCGCCGGGTCGGGCCACTGGAAGCCGGAGCTGACGGTCCCCGACGTCGTGAGCACCCGCCAGGCGTTGGGGCACTTGCCGCAGGTCGCCAGGTGAGTGCCGACCGGGACGGCATGGCTGCTGATCACAGTTGCCACGTCTCCGTAGGTCGTCCATCGCCCGGACGGGATGGCTTCCAGAAGGGCGTGCAGGCTCGACCAGTCCTTGCGGGTACCGCTGAGCTGCTTGGCCAGGTCCGCGAGGTGGCTGCCCGCCAGCGCTGCCCACTCGTCGGGGTCGACGGTGTTTGGGACGGGGTTGGCATCGACGTCCCACCAGGTGGTTCCCTGTATCCCGTCGGCCTTGCGACCGGTCACGGTGGTGAAGATGTGGTTGGCCAGCCCGGTCGGCGTGTACGGCTTACCGTCGGCTTCCCAGGTCAGTGGCTCGGCGGTGTTGTTGCTCCATGTGACGCTCGCGCGTCTGCCGTCCTCACCCACCCAGGCCCTGATGTCCTCGCGGATGGATTCCGGCGCGCCATGCCTCGGTACCAGCTGCAGCCGAGCTCCGGCCGGCAGCAGTCCGGCGTCGACGAGGACGTGCACGGCGTTGCGGGCGCGTGAGCGTTCCTCCAGTTTCTGGGCTGCGGCCTTGGCTTCGATCCGGGCCGGAGCGAGCGTGAACTCCTCGACCTCCGGGGTGGGATAGACCTTGGTGAACCCGGCGACGAGCTGCCCTTGGACCTTCCAGAGGCCGACCTCGATGAGGTCGATGTCGAGGTTCATCTCGGACAGCCACACGACGGTGTGGGTGACCTGCTTGGGGAAGCTAGCCGCGATGATCACTTGCCGAGGGTGCTGGAGCAGCTCCGGACTCCAGTCTCCGTCCACGTGGTCCAAGAGCCGCTGTCGGCACTCGTCGAGGTCTCGGCTCTGGCCCCTGCCCTTCAGGAAGTCGCGGTGCGCCTGGGCCAGGGTGTCGAGGTCGAAGCGGGACACCAGGGCGGCGTAGGTGATCGCCTGGAGGTGTACGTCCCGGTCGGCCGTTCCCCGCTTCAGCTCGACCACCACGAGGCGACCCGTGGCATCCAGGCCCAGGACGTCCAGGCGGTCCCGCGCCGGCACCCCGTCCGTGTCGGCCCAGCGGTCGAACTCGGCGGTGATGACCAGCACCGACTCTCCGAGGACCTTCGGGTACGAGATCACCCACTCCTGGAGGTGCTGTCGTTCGAGGAGCCCCTCCGCTGCGAGCGCGGTCGGTGCTACGGGTGCGGCCAAGGCCCCATCGACGGTGAAGAGATGATCCACGCTGTCCCCCTGCCCCAGTCCGTCAGCCAGGCGCTCCGCGCCGACTGCCCCGAGCCTACGTGCGGGCTGTACCCCGGGGCAGTTGCTTCCGATAGATCACGGACGGAGTGGGGCTGCCTCCGAAGTCGGCTCGCCGTCGAGATCTTGTTGATGGGCATCCGGCGGCGCCGTCGACCTGGCTCAATGGAGACATGGAGATCGGGGAGTGCTGGGCCTATCGGGCCAAGCCGAAGGAACTGGCCGACGCGGGCGTACTGGAGCTCGGCTACCTCGACGAGACGGCGCCGCTGGTCGGCATGGACCCCGCCGACCTTCGCGGTGACGCCATGGTCCACGAGGACCGCAACGGCCTCTGCCTGGTCGGCTGGCCGGTCGCCGAGCGGATCGCGCGGCAGGTGGCCCAGCGGCTGGCTGAGGAGGTCCTGCCGGAGGTGGACCGCCGTCAGCAGGCCGTGGACGAAGAGCGCGGCCGGCCCTCCTGGCACTCGTACCACCGCCGGGACGACCGGAAGCTGGATGCAGAGGCGGCCGCACTGCGCACGGTCCGGGAGTGGTGCGGGGAGGAGCAGGCCGAGCGCTACGACGAGCTCGTCGCCCTACGTGCCGAGGTGCTGCGACTCGGCGAACTGGTCGAGCGGGCCGTGAAGGCGCTCCGTGACCGTGGGCACGGCGTCATCGCCTCCACCATTGAGCGCGGCCTTGGGGTCCATATCTCCAGCCTTGGTCCCGACGTACGTCGTTGAAGCCGTCGCGCCACCGCTCGGGCTCCGGCTTGGGCGGTGTGGGCTCCACCGGTGGCTTCACCTTCTCCGGGCGGTTCGGGTGCCAGCCGTCGAGGAACGGCCGCAACTCGTCCCCGGTGGGTTCCGCGTGGAAGTTCCGGGCACCGAGCCCCTTCCCGTTCAAGGTCGGGTCCAGGCGGGCGGCCTCCGCCCTGCCCCACGCCGACCACTCTCGGAGCTGCTCGGCCTCGATGGGGGTCTGCGCGGCGGCCTCATCCAGCGCGGTGCAGAAGGTCCGGATCTCTCCTGCGGCTCGCCACTGTTCCAGCGCGGTGCCAAAGTGCTCGGCCCGAGCCGCGTCCACTGCCTTGATCGAAGCCACGCCGACCGCGGCCTCCCACTCTCGCTGCGCGCGCTCCTGCCGCTCGGCCTCGAGCCGACGGTTCTCAGCTGCCTGCCGTTCCCGCTCGTCCTGCTGGCGCCGCTGTTCGGCCTCCCGCTCCAGCCGGGCCCGTTCCTGCTCATCGGCCCGGGTCCTGAGCGCCCGGAGTACCGAACCGATCTGGTCCTCAAGCGGCTTCTTCGCGCTGTCGGCCCACTCCTTCTTCCAGCCGTACTGGTAGCCCTGTTGCTGGGCGAGGACCATCTCCAGTTCCCCGGACGGCTCGAACCGCTGTGCCGGGACGACCCGCTGCCAGTCGTACGTGCGGCGGCCCGCTGGCTTGGGCACGTACCGGACCTCCTTCTGCCGTTCCTTGAAGGTGATCTCGTACGTACGGCCATGGATCGTGAGCAGAGGCTTCGGCTGCCTGCGCTTCTTGGACACCGCGATCTCCCCGTGCAGGGGGAGGGCCTGCTCGGCGATGAGGCGGAGCAGCGACAGCACGCGCAGAAGTACCCCGTCGGAGATCTCGAAGGCGCTGTGGTCCGCGGTCACGGCAGCGAGGACATCGTCCACGTCGGTGATCACGCGACTGCGCGCCAGGCGGATCCGGTTCCACTCCGTGTCGTCCTCGCCGGTCACCCGGAGCAGCCCCAGGAAGAAGTCCCCCTTGGTCCGACCGCTGTACTTCAGGTGGTACCCGGCCGGCGCACACTGGCGAGCCGCGTCGAATGCCCTTCGGTAGCGGGCCCGCGCGGCCTCGTCAGGGTTGGGGACTCGGAGGAAGCGGCCAGCCTGCTGCACCTCGGTGATCAGAGCCCGTCCGATATCGGCCGGAGAGGGCCGTGGTGCTCTGGCGACGCGCTGTACCGGGAGCTTCTGCTCCACAGCGGACTTCTCCTCGACGTGGTCGGACTCCGCCTTCGTGGGTCCGGGCGGCGTCACCGGGCGGGTCTTCCGCGGTGCCGGGTCAGGCCGGTCGGGGTGATGGCCGTGCTGGAGGTAGTAGCGCCCGACCTCGGTGATCTCTGCCCGCCACCTCCCGCCCTCCTTGGGCATGGCGATGTGCCCCCGCTCCTTCAGGGCTCGGGCGGTGAGGGCGATTTCGGGGGTGTCCGACGTGACAGGTTCGGCGCCCTTGCTGATCCGGGTCAGGAGGGCGAGCTGGCGATCGTTGAGGGTGACCAACGGTGCATGTGATCGTCGTACCGTCGCCGCTCCCGTGGGCACAAGCTCTGCGGTGGGCTTCGTAGATCTGGCTCTCGGTCGTCCTGATGTCCCGAACGGCGTAGTCAGCCCATCGAACTCGTTGATCACTCTTAGTAGTGGATATCGGTGTACCGGCGAGCCCATGACTCCTCGGGAGGAGTTCCGTACGTAACAAGGACACTCCGTCGGAAGGCGCCGGATATGGCCGGCCACCTCGCACTCCGCGTCACGACAGCCGTCGCCGCAGCAGTCACGCTCGCGCTCTTACCACCGGCCCAGGCACACGCGGGTGCCATCGGGTCCACCCCTGTGGCCTCCTTCGACTATCAGGTCGGGGGTGTCACCATGAGCGTTCCCACGGGCTGCATGTTCACCCACATCATCCGCGGCGAAGGCAAGAAGATCACCTACCAGAATGCCGGGGTCGACTGCGGATTCGTCGGCGCCCTCAATGCGGGCTTCTGTAACTGGCGCATCGACTTCACGTACGCCGACACCGAGAACAAGACGTACAAGACCTCGCGCGGTAAGACCCACACCGAGTGCGAGATCCATCCCATGCGGGACAACGCGCCCCAGACCCTGCCCCGTTACGGCCGGGCGTGCGCGCACATCCACGTCAATGGTGTCCGCCGGGTCAGCCAGTGCCACCACATCACGAAGTGAGCCGCACGTGACGCCTCAGCCCCCCACCGAAGCCCCCGCCTGGGAAGCCAAGCGCCGCCGAGCCGGCGGCGTCGCCTTCCTCGTCGGAACCGTCGCGGCCCTCGGCTTCTTCGCGTTCTTCCCCGGGCTCCCCCATGTCATCGACTGGGGCGCGATTCTCGTATCCCTGGCCGTCGGCGCACTCGCCCGGTGGTCGTGCCGCGCTTGGATGGCAAAGAGCCGGCCGCCCTCCGCGTAGCGACTCACGGTCGCTGCCTGACGGTCCTCGCGGGAGCCGGATTCCGAGATCGGCTCCCCGATGGCTCCCAAGACAGGCCCGTAAACGCAGAAAGGGCCTGACCCGCGATGCGGATCAAGCCCTTGACCTGGTCTTACGAAGTCGGGGTGGCGGGATTTGAACCCACGACCTCTTCGTCCCGAACGAAGCGCGCTGCCAAGCTGCGCTACACCCCGATGTCCACCCTTGCAGCGCTTGCTGCCCTGGCGACATCGATTACTTTAGCGGACCCTCGGCCGGAGACGAAATCCGGTTTTCGCGCGGCGGGCGGTAGCGGTCGGCCGTGATCAGGGCGAGGCCGAGGGCGTAGAAGGCGAGGCCCAGGACCACGGCGTTCAGCGCGACCCGGGCGTAGCCGTACTGGGCGGCGTCGATGAAGGGATACGTGTACCGCGACGGGACGTCGGGGGAGAGCAGGGCGCCGCGGATCAGCGCGAAGACCACGTAGAGCAGGGGGTACGCCAGCCACTGTGCGGCGTAGCGCGGGCGCAGGGTGCGGGGGGCGGTCAGGAAGAGGAAGTCCAGGACGGCGCCGATGGGGGTGACCGTGTGGAGGAGTTGGTTGGAGACGGCCCTCGCGCCGGAGAGCTTGTCCAGGTCTTCCAGCACGTTGAAGGGGCTCGACGGGTTGGCCAGGAGCAGGTGGAAGACCAGCCCGGTGATCAGGATGAAGAGGAGCACCCCGCCCCGCCAGAACGGGGCCACGTCCGGCTCGCGCCGGGCGACGCGGTAGGCGGAGAGCCCGAAGGCGACCGCGACCAGGATGTTCGTCCAGGTCGTGAAGAAGCTCAGGACGACGGGCACGCTGCCGTACGCGCAGTCGATGACCAGGCCGGTGACGGCCGCGGCCGCGATCAGCGCGCGGAAGGCGACGGTCGGGAGGCGGAATGCGCCGGATGTGATCATCTGGTCAACGTACCGGCGGACCGGACCGGACCGCGTCAGGCCTTCGGTGTCAGCGTCAGCAGTGTCGCCTCGGGCGGGCACGCGAAGCGCACCGGGGTGAAGCGGTTGGTCCCGCAGCCCGCCGATACGTGGAGGTACGCGCGCTGCCCCTGCGTCTCGTGCGTGGAGAGGCCCTTCACCCGCTTGGTGTCCAGGTCGCAGTTGGTGACGAGCGCCCCGTAGAAGGGGATGCACAGCTGTCCGCCGTGCGTGTGGCCGGCCAGGATCAGCGGGTACCGGTCGGCGGTGAAGGCTTCGAGGACGCGCAGGTACGGGGCGTGCACGACGGCCATCGAGAAGTCCGCGTCCGCCTCCGGCCCGCCCTCGACCTTCGCGTACCGGTCGCGCTTGATGTGCGGGTCGTCCAGGCCGGTGAAGGCCAGCTCCATGCCGTCGAGCTTGAGCCGGCCCCGGGTGTTGGTGAGGTTGACCCAGCCGGCCGCGTCGAAGGCGTCCCGCATCCCCTCCCACGGGTTGTGGACGGCTCCGACGACCGGCGCGTTGCCGTTCAGCCCGTGCCGGCCCTGCGTCTTCTCCAGCAGGTAGCGGCCGGGATTGCGCAGCCGGGGGCCGTAGTAGTCGTTCGAGCCGAAGACGTAGACGCCGGGGAAGTCCATCAGCGGGCCGAGAGCGTCGAGCACCTCCGGCACGCCCTCGGTGTCGGAGAGGTTGTCGCCCGTGTTCACCACGAAGTCGGGGCGCAGCCCGGCGAGGGACTGCAGCCAGGCGCGCTTCTTGCGCTGCCCGCCGACCATGTGGATGTCCGAGACCTGCAGGACGCGCAACGGGCGCATCCCCCGGGGGAGCACGGGGACCGTGACCCGGCGCAGGCGGAAGGACCGGGCTTCGAAACCGGCGGCATAGGCCAGACCGGCGGCCCCCGCCGCGGCGATCCCGGCGGTGACCTTCAGAGGTACTCCGTAACGCGCACGCATGCCCATATGTTCGCAGACCCGGCAAGCCCGCCGGGAAACCGGCGGGCGCCGGAGCCCCCGCACCTGGCAGACTCGGGACATGACCACGCTCAAGGCCAAGCTCCAGGAAGACCTCACCACCGCCATCCGGGCGCGCAACGAGCTCGCCTCGTCCACGCTGCGCCTGACCCTCTCGGCCATCACCAACCAGGAAGTCGCGGGCAAGGAAGCCCGGGTGCTCTCCGACGAGGAAGTCCTCAAGGTGATCGCCAAGGAGGCGAAGAAGCGCCGCGAGGCCGCGGATGCCTTCGCGCAGGGTGGCCGTCCCGAGCAGGCCGCGCGGGAGACCGCCGAGGGCGAGTTCCTCGACACCTACCTGCCCAAGCAGCTCGGCGAGGCCGAGCTCGACGCGATCGTGGCGCAGGCCGTCGAGGAGGCCAGGGCGGCGGGCGCCGAGGGGCCGCGGGCCATGGGCGCCGTGATGAAGATCGTGAACCCGAAGGTCGCGGGTCTGGCGGAGGGCGGGCGCGTCGCCGCCGCCGTCAAGAAGCACCTGTCCTAGGACGCGTACGCACGCGGTCCCCGTCAGGGGAACGGGGGAGGGCCCCCACCGATCCGCACCCGGATCGGTGGGGGCCCTCCCCCGTTCTTCGCTACGACGGCTGCGGGCCTGCGGGCCCGCGGGACTACGCGGCCTACGGCGCCTAGTCGCGGCCGCCGATGATGCCCGGCGGGAGCGTGATCCCGCCGAGCGGGTCGTCCCCGCCCGTGCCGCCCGTGTCCCCGCCGGTGTTTCCGCCGGTCTGCCCGGCGGTCCGCCCGTTGCCGGGCTTGCCGTCACCGGGCTTGCCGTCGCCGCCCCGGCCCGGCTTGCCGGGCTTGCCGCTCGGCTTGCCGCTGGGCTTGCCGCCGGGGGAGGGGCTCGGGGTGTCGGGGATGTGCACCGTGGTGAAGCCCGGGGCTTCGCGGCCGGAGAGAGCGCCGGAGACGGCCTGCTTCCAGATCGGGCCGGGCAGGCCACCACCGAAGACCTTGTCGTAGTACTGGCCGCCGATGGTGATGTTCTCCATCGACACCTGCTTGGCACCGCCGGAGCCGACCCAGGTCGCGCCGGACATGTTCGGGGTGTAGCCGACGAACCAGGCGTTGTGGCGCTCGTCGGTGGTACCCGTCTTGCCCGCGCTCTGCCGGTCCGACAGGCCCGACTTCTGGCCCGTACCGGAGTCGACCACGCCCAGCAGCAGCGTGTTGATGGTGTCGGCGGTGTTCTCGGTCATCGCCCGGCCGCACTTGGACTTCGGGACCGTCAGCGCCTTGCCGTGCGCGTCGGTGATCGACTCGATGGTGACCGGGGTGCAGTACACGCCGCGGTTGGCGAAGGTGGCGTAGGCGTTGGCCATGGTCAGCGGGGACATGCCCTCGGTGCCGAGCGCGATGGCCGGAACCTCGGGGAGCTTGGCGCCGTTGGCCGGGACCACACCGAGCTTGGTGGTCATCTCGGTGAGGGGGCAGAGGCCGATCTCGGAGATCATCTCGATGAAGTAGGTGTTGACCGACTTGGCCATCGCCTCCTTCAGCCCGTACGGGCCGACCTCGGACTCCGACTCGTTCGGCACCCTGTCCTTGGCGGTGTTGACCCAGGGCTTGTCGCCGCAGGTCTGCACCGGGCTCGGATAGTCCATCTCGTACGGGGACGCGTACATCTTCGTCGGCGGCATGCCGCGCTCGATGGCCGCGGCCGCGACGAAGGCCTTGAAGGTGGAGCCGGTCGGGAAGCCGAAGTTCGAGCCGCCCATCTTCTTGTCCACCGAGAAGTTGATCTGGGTCTCGTTCTTGCCGAAGCCGTACGGCTTGGACTGGCCCATGGCGAGGACCCGCCCGGTGCCGGGCTGGACGAGGGTGACGGCCGTCGCGACCTTGTCGTCCTGGTCCACGTGGTCCTTGATGGACTCGTTGACGGAGTCCTGCGACTGCGGGTCCAGGGTCGTACGGACCGTCAGGCCGCCCTGGTTCCAGACCTTCGCCCGCTCCTCGCGGGTCTTCCCGAAGGCGGTGTCGTCGAGGAAGGTGTTGCGCACGAAGTCGCAGAAGAAGCCGGCGCCCTTGACGGCGGTGATGCAGCCGTTCTTCGGCTTGGTCACCTTCAGCTTGAGCGGCTTCGCCTTCGCCGTGTCCGCCTCGGCCTGCGAAATATCCTTTGTGTCCGCCATGCGCTGGAGGACGATGTTGCGGCGCTTCGTCGCCTCCTGCGAGTCGTTCACCGGGTCGTACCGGCTCGGCGACTGCACGACGCCCGCCAGCATCGCCGACTCGTCCAGGCTCAGGTCCTTGGCGGGCTTGCTGAAGTAGCGCTGGGCGGCGGATTCGATTCCGTACGCCTGCTGCCCGAAGTACGTGATGTTGAGGTAGTTCTCGAGGATCTTGTTCTTCCCGAGTTCCTCCTCGACCTGGATCGAGTACTTCAGCTCGCGGATCTTGCGCCCGAGGCTCTTCTCCTGGGCCTCGCGCACCTTGGTCTCGTCGTTGCCGGCTTCCTCGACGAAGACGTTCTTCACGTACTGCTGCGTCAGCGTCGACGCGCCCTGCGCCGCACCGCCCTCCTGGGCGTTGCGGTTGACCGCGCGCAGGATGCCCTTGAGGTCGATCGCGCCGTGCTCGTAGAACCGGGAGTCCTCGATCGCGACGATGGCCTTCTGCATGTACGGGGAGATGGCCGTGATGGGGACCACCTGCCGGTCACGCGAATAGACCGTGGCGATCAAGCCACCCTCGGAGTCCAGAATCGTGGTGCGCTGGCTCAGCGGCGGTGTCTTGAGGTTGGCCGGGATCTCATCGAACCCTTCGACCGTGCCCTTGGCGGCGAGTCCCAGGGCGCCTGCGCCCGGGATCGCGATGCCCGCAAGTACAACTCCGGAGAGAACGGACACACCGAGGAACTTGGCGGCCTGCTGTGGCCCCGTGAGCCCGCCGCCCGAGCGCTTCTTTCCCATAGAGGGCAGCCTACGTTCTCATTCGCCGGACACGCGCGAATGCCTTGGCCTAAGCTGTCCTCAACTGTCACAGCAGTGCGGTGGGACATCAACCCCTCGGCTTGTTTTTCACCCTTCCCGAATGGGGTGGACGCATGTCCGAATCTCGCCTCCTGTGATCAGCATGCCCCGCCGATTTCACCCAAATCGCCGGAATGGTCGGGCATGTCGCAGGATCACTCCGTCGGGTGATCTGCCGCTTACCCATAGTCCGTTCGGACCATTCAAGATTGGGCCCGTCGGGGGTGTTGCACTGTGCCCGCCTTCCGTAACGTCCTCAACTGGCAGCGGTGAATATGCCGCTGCCGCCGTGGGGGAGCCTCGATTCGGGAGAGGACGGCGCCGGGATGGGCTGGGTTACCGACTGGAGTGCGCAGGCAGCCTGCCGCACTACCGATCCGGATGAACTGTTCGTTCAAGGAGCGGCACAGAACAGGGCCAAGGCGGTGTGCACCGGATGTCCGGTGCGGACCGAGTGCCTGGCCGACGCGCTCGACAATCGTGTCGAGTTCGGAGTGTGGGGCGGAATGACCGAGCGGGAACGACGTGCGCTGTTGCGCCGGCGGCCCACCGTCACCTCGTGGCGGCGCCTGCTCGAAACCGCACGCACGGAGTACGAGCGCAGTACGGGCATCCTCACCATGGATGACGAGGACGAGTTGGGCGTCCCGTACGAGACGTACGCGGCAGCCGGGTAGACCACCAGGGCACCACGTCGTAGGAACGCCTACGCTCCGGCCGGAACCCCGGTCGCGAGTCGCTCTCCGATGGCCCGCAGCCCGGCGAGGTCGTGTACGTCGCCGGGCAGGGCGGCCACTTGGGCCACCGCCACCTCGGGGTGCAGCGAGGTGAAGCGGTCACGCGTGCGCTGTTCGCGCGCGATGACCTGCATGCGCTCCGCGTGCAGGCGGAGCAGTCCTGCCGTGATCACGTCCACGTCGGCGTCCGCGCCGGCGTCTGTGGCGGCTTCTACGGGGTCGGCGCCGGTCGCTCGCTCCGTGCGGGTGTCGGTGTCGGTGTCGGTCTCCGTATCGGTCTCCGGGTCTGTCTCCGGGGCGGTTTCCGGGGCGGTCTCCGTGGAGTCACGAAGTCCAGCTTTCCCGGACTCCTGATCCACAATGCCGCCTTCTTCAAGATTCTCCGCGGCGGCCAACGCCCGCTCCGCGGAGAGCCGTTCGGCGCCGCTGCCGTGCACCCGGTTCAGTACGAGCCCGGCCAGCGGCATCCGCTCCGCGGCGAGCCGCTCCACGAAGTACGCGGCCTCGCGCAGTGCGTCCGGTTCGGGCGCGGAGACCACCAGGAACGCCGTACCGGGGGCCTGGAGGAGCCGGAAGGTCGCGTCCGCGCGGGTGCGGAAGCCGCCGAACATCGTGTCCATGGCGGCCACGAAGGTCTGTACGTCCTTCAGCAGCGAGGCACCCATCAGCTTGCTCAGCGTGCCCGTCATCATCGACATGCCGACATTGAGGAACTTCATCCCCGCCCGGCCGCCCACCTTCGCCGGAGCCATCAGCACCCGGATGAACTTCCCGTCCAGGAAGGACCCCAGGCGCCCCGGCGCGTCCAGGAAGTCCAGCGCGGAGCGGCTCGGCGGGGTGTCCACCACGATCAGGTCCCAGTCGTCCCGGGCCCGCAGCTGCCCCAGCTTCTCCATCGCCATGTACTCCTGCGTGCCCGCGAAGCCGGCCGACAGGGACTGGTAGAAGGGGTTGGCCAGGATGGCCTGCGCCCGCTCGGGGTCGGAGTGGCCCTCGACGATCTCGTCGAAGGTCCGCTTCATGTCGAGCATCATGGCGTGCAGTTCGCCGCCGTTCCCGTTCCCGGACACCCCGTCGACCCGGCGCGGGGTGTTGTCGAGCGAGTCGATCCCCATCGACTGGGCCAGCCTGCGGGCCGGGTCGATGGTCAGGACGACCACCTTGCGGCCGCGCTCGGCCGCCCGTACCCCGAGCGCCGCGGCTGTCGTGGTCTTGCCGACCCCGCCCGCCCCGCAGCACACGATGATCCGGGTCCGCGGATCGTCCAGCAGCCGGTCGACGTCCAGCCGCGGGGGAGCGTCCATCTTCGCCTCCACCGTCAGGGCCTCGCTCATTCCTCGCCCACCTGCTTGCGCAGCTCCGCGGCGAGCCCGTAGAGCCCGGCCAGGTCCATCCCCGCACCGAGCAGGGGAAGTTCGTACGTCGCCGCGTCCAGGCCCGCCAGGACGGTGCGCTGGGCGCGCTCCAGCTCCACCCGGCTCGCGTGCTCCGAGGCCTGCGTGAGCAGCGGGTCCACCAGCCGGTCGGCCGGCCCGCCGCGCCGGGCGCTGCCGAGTCCGGCCCGGGACAGCGCCCCGGCGACCTCGGCGCGCCGCTCGCCCGCGGCGGCGCGCAGCGCGGCCTCGTCGAGGTGGTGCGGCCGGACCATGTTGACGATGACCCGTCCCACGGGCAGGCCCGCCTGCCGCAGTTCGGCGATCCCGTCGGCGGTCTCCTGCACGGGCATCTCCTCCAGCAGGGTGACCAGGTGCACGGCCGTGTCGGGGGACTTGAGCACCTTCATCACGGCCTGCGCCTGGTTGTGGATCGGCCCGAACCGGGCCAGGCCCGCCACCTCGTCGTTGACGTTCAGGAAGCGGGTGATCCGCCCGGTCGGCGGGGCGTCCATGATCACGTGGTCGTAGACGAACCGGCCGGCCTTGTCCTTGCGCCGGACCGCCTCGCAGGCCTTGCCCGTCAGGAGCACGTCCCGCAGCCCCGGCGCGATGGTCGTCGCGAAGTCGATGGCGCCGAGCTTCTTGAGGGCACGGCCGGCCGAGCCGAGCTTGTAGAACATCTGGAGGTAGTCGAGGAGGGCCCGCTCCGCGTCGATGGCGAGCGCGTAGACCTCCCCGCCGCCCGAGGCGACGGCGATCTTCCGGTCCTCGTAGGGGAGCGCCTCCGCCCCGAAGACCTGGGCGAGGCCCTGCCTGCCCTCGACCTCCACCAGAAGAGTCCGCCTGCCCTCGCGTGCGAGGGCGAGCGCGAGTGCCGCGGCGACCGTGGTCTTGCCGGTGCCGCCCTTGCCGCTGACCACCTGGAGCCTGCTCACAGGGCCCGAGCCTAATTCCTCCCGGGCGGCGGCGGTGGTGGCGGGGCCCCGCACGGCAGGCACTACGCTCGCTCCCATGACCAAGAAGTTCGAATACGCGACCGTCCCGCTGCTGGTCCACGCCACCAAGCAGATCCTGGACACCTGGGGCGAGGACGGCTGGGAGCTCGTCCAGGTCGTCCCCGGCCCGAACAACCCCGAGCAGCTCGTGGCCTACCTGAAGCGGGAGAAGGCGGCATGAGCGGAGTCGTCGAGGCGAAGCTGGCCGAACTCGGCCTGACCCTGCCCGAGGTCGTCCCGCCGCTGGCCACGTACCAGCCGGCCGTCCGGTCGGGCGCCTACGTGTACACCGCGGGCCAGCTCCCGATGGTCAAGGGCAACCTGCCGGTCACCGGCAAGGTCGGCGCCGAGGTCTCGCCCGAGCAGGCCAAGGAACTGGCCGCGACCTGCGCGCTGAACGCGCTCGCCGCGGTGAAGTCCGTCGTCGGCGACCTCGACAAGATCGCGCGCGTCGTGAAGGTGGTGGGCTTCATCGCCTCCGCCCCCGACTTCACGGCCCAGCCGGGCGTGTTGAACGGCGCGAGCGAGCTGCTGGGCGCCGTCCTCGGCGACAAGGGCGTGCACGCCCGCAGCGCGGTCGGGGTGGCCGTCCTCCCGCTGGACGCCCCGGTCGAGATCGAGATCCAGGTCGAACTGGTCCCCGGAGCCTGACGCCGTCTTCCGCCCCGGATCCAGCCTCGCCGGCGTTCGAGGCGCGGGGTCTGGGGCGGAGCCCTGGGAGGGGTCCGGGCGCGGCCCGGTACCCCCTCCCAGCCCGTCCGGCGCTTGAGGACCGGGGTCCGGGGTCCGGGCAGAGCCCGGGGAACGGGCGAAGGGCGGGTAGGGGAACTCCGCCCCGCGCAGCGGCACCCCCGCAGCCGGGCCGGGCCCGGCCCCCGCGCAGCGGCACCCCCCGGCAGCGTGTGCAACAAGGGCACCCCTCGAACATCGGCCCGGATGCCCGTAGCATCCCGCCATGCCGAATGGTCAGTACGGTCAGCAAGAGCCCTCCGCCGGAGGTCAGTGGTACCCGCCGGAGTGGCCCGACCGGATCCGCGCGCTCGCGGACGGCGCCCTCACCCCGGTGGAACCCAGGCGCGCCGCCACCGTGATGCTGCTGCGCGACACCCCCGACGGCCCCGCCGTGCACATGCTCCGCCGCCGCGCCGAGATGGCCTTCGCCGGAGGCGCCTACGCGTATCCCGGCGGCGGTGTGGACCCCCGCGACGAGGACCACCTCATCGGCTGGGCCGGCCCGAGCCGCGCCGAGTGGGCGCAGCGCATGGGCACCGACCCCGCCACCGCCCAGGCGATCGTCTGCGGAGCCGTCCGCGAGACCTTCGAGGAGGCCGGGGTCCTGCTCGCGGGCGAGTCCGCGGACACCGTCGTCGGCGACACCACCGGCGAGGACTGGGAGGCCGCCCGCGCGGCCCTGGTCGCCCGTGAACTGTCCTTCGCCGAGTTCCTCGACCGCCGGGGCCTGGTCCTGCGCTCCGACCTGCTCGGCGCGTGGGCCCGCTGGATCACCCCGGAGTTCGAGCCGCGCCGGTACGACACCTGGTTCTTCGTCGCGGCCCTCCCCGAAGGCCAGCGCACCCGCAACGCCTCCACCGAGGCCGACCGCACGGTCTGGATCCGCCCCGCCGAGGCCGCCGCCGGCTACGACAAGGGCGAGCTGCTGATGATGCCGCCCACCATCACCACCCTGCGCTCCCTGGAGCCCTACGGGAGCCCCGCCGAGGCCCTGGCCGCGGCCGGCGGCCAGGACCTGACCCCGGTCCTCGCCCGGGCCACCCTCACGGACGGGGAGCTCGTGCTCAGCTGGCCGGGCCACGACGAGTTCACCAAGCGCGTCCGCCTCACGGCGCCCGGCACCCCGGGCCCTGGCCTCGCCGGGCCCCGGCCCGCGCACCCGGGAGGAGCCCCCGCATGACCGATGCCGCCGCCCTGCCCGGCCAGCCCCGCGGGATGGTCGTCTCCGGGCCCGCCACCGCCCGCGCGGTCAACGTCCTGGCCCCGAACGCTTCCGCGATGACCCTCGACGGCACCAACACCTGGCTCGTCTCCGAGCCCGGCTCCGACCTGGCCGTGGTGATCGACCCCGGGCCGCTGGACGACGTACACCTGCGCGTGGTGATCGCCGCCGCCGAGGAGGCGGGCAAGCGGGTCGGGCTCACCCTCCTGACCCACGGCCACCCCGACCACGCGGAGGGCGCCGCCCGCTTCGCCGAGCTGACCCGGACGAAGGTCCGCGCCCTGGACCCGGCCCTGCGCCTGGGCGACGAGGGCCTGGCCGCCGGGGACGTCGTCCGCACGGGCGGTCTGGAGCTGCGCGTGGTGCCGACGCCCGGCCACACCGCGGACTCGCTCTGCTTCCACCTGCCCGCCGACCGCGCGGTCCTGACGGGCGACACGATCCTGGGGCGGGGCACGACGGTCGTCGCGCACCCCGACGGGCGCCTGGGCGACTACCTGGACTCCCTGCGCCGGCTGCGCTCGCTGACGGTCGACGACGGGGTCCACACGGTGCTCCCGGGGCACGGGCCGGTCCTGGACGACGCGCAGGGCGCGGTGGAGTTCTACCTGGCCCACCGGGCCCACCGCCTCGCGCAGATCGAGACGGCGGTCGAGAACGGCCTGACCACCCCCGGGGCGGTCGTCGCCCACGTCTACGCGGACGTGGACCGGTCGCTGTGGCCGGCCGCGGAGTGGTCCGTACGCGCGCAGCTGGAGTACCTGAAGGAGCACGGGCTGATCCCCGGGGCCCCGGACTGAGCGGGCCGCGAGCGGCTAGCCCGCAGGGCGGGGCGTCTTCGTCCCGTGCCGGGCCGTGTACTCGTCCGCGAGCCACGGCCCGAGGTCCTCGACGTAGGCGCGCAGCACGGCCGGGTCCGCGACCGGGTCCAGCGCGGCGGCGGCCGCGGCGCGCATCTGCCCGGCGCGCTCGGGGTAGTACTGCCCGAACACCTCCGCGGACTCGGTGAGGTCGCGGGTCCAGCCGCCCCACCGCGGCATCACTAGGGTGAACCCGGTCCGTACGAGGTGCCGCGATACGCCGCGGCACAGCTTGCGGTACTCCTCCGGCGTGGCCGCCGCCCGGATCCGCTCGCGCACCCCGGGCAGCAGCGCGGCCAGGTCGCCGTTGGTCTCGCGGGCGAGCAGGCTGTCCGGACGGTACCGGGGCAGGTGCTCGGCCAGGTCCGCGCCGAGCAGCGGGGTGCACAAGGCGGCGAGGAACCAGCCCAGGTCGTAACGTTCCTGCTCGCTCAGCAGCCGGTCCTTGCCGTACAGCAGGACCCCCACCCCGTCGATCTCCGGGAACTCCTCGTCGAGGCCGCGCGCCAGTGCCTCGGTGGTGTCGCGGTCCTCCCCGCCGGGCGCGTGGTGCAGGGCGATCAGCAGGTCGAGGTCGGACCGCCCGGGCCGGGCCGTCCCGCGCGGCACGGACCCGTACAGGTAGGCGCTGTGCAGCCGTCGCCCGTACGCGTCCCCGATCCGCTCCCGCGCGGCGGCGACGACCGGGCGGAACTCGGCCGGCACCTGCCCGAGCGAGCCTTCGCGCTCGAAGTACCCGTACGCGTCGAGGCCTCTGTGCTCCATGGGTCCACTGTGCTCAATGCCGGCCCCGTCGGCGTTCGAGGCGCGGGGGCGCGGGGGAAGAGCCCCCGGAACGGCGGCCCGGGCACACGAAAAGGGGGCCCCGCCCGACCGGGCAGGACCCCTCGACGGAGGCTACGGACGTCAGCGGGAGCGCTTCGCGAGCCGCTCCACGTCCAGCAGGATCACCGCGCGGGCCTCCAGGCGGAGCCATCCGCGTCCCGCGAAGTCGGCCAGGGCCTTGTTCACGGTCTCGCGCGACGCGCCGACGAGCTGGGCCAGCTCCTCCTGCGTGAGGTCGTGCACGACGTGGATGCCCTCCTCCGACTGCACGCCGAAGCGGCGCGACAGGTCGAGGAGCGCACGGGCCACGCGGCCCGGAACGTCGGAGAAGACCAGGTCGGACATCTGGTCGTTGGTCTTGCGCAGGCGCCGCGCGACGGCGCGCAGCAGCGCGGTCGCCACCTCGGGCCGGGCGTTCAGCCAGGGCTGGAGGTCTCCGTGACCCAGACCCAGCAGTTTGACCTCGGTCAGCGCGGTGGCGGTGGCGGTGCGCGGGCCCGGGTCGAACAGCGACAGCTCGCCGATCAGCTCTCCGGGGCCGAGGACGGCCAGCATGTTCTCGCGGCCGTCGGGGGAGGTGCGGTGCAGCTTCACCTTGCCCTCGGTGACGACGTAGAGCCGGTCACCGGGGTCGCCCTCGTGGAACAGCGCGTCACCACGTGCGAGGGTCACCTCGCCCATGGAGGCGCGGAGCTCCGCGGCCTGCTCGTCATCGAGCGCCGCGAAGAGCGGGGCACGCCGCAGTACGTCGTCCACGAGTCTCTCTCCTATGTCGACCAGCCAGGGGATCGCTCCCCCATTTTGCCGGACGGCTCAAACAGTGCGATCAATCACGTTCATCACAAGGATGCCGGACGTACGGGTGTGCTGTGCGGCGAGAGGCCGATCGGGGTGGTGTTACCTGAGGTCCGGGATGGTTCTGGCGGCTCCTTCCCGGACCGGCCGGGCGTCCAACAGGCCGGTGAGAGCACAGGCCAAGGGGTCCGGGGGAGTGACGGCCACGGCAAATTCAGCCGTGGGCGAACATGGCCCGGTGGGAGCCCTCCCGGAGCAGTCAGCCCCGCTCCAGGGCAAAACTTCGGCCAAGAAACCCCTTCCGGGCGGAGGTCACGTCCGGCCACGGGCGGAGGGCCGCGCGGCGTAGCCTTCGGGGATGGCAGAGAGCAAGGTCAAGAAGGCCGGGGCGAAGCCGGAGAGCCATCTGGCGATGGTGCGGCGGGCGCGCAGGATCAACCGTGAGCTGGCGGAGGTCTACCCGTACGCGCACCCGGAGCTCGACTTCCGCAACCCCTTCGAGCTGCTGGTCGCCACCGTCCTGTCCGCGCAGACCACCGACCTGCGCGTGAATCAGACGACCCCGGCCCTCTTCGCCGCGTACCCGACCCCCGAGGACATGGCCGGAGCCGATCCGGAGGCGCTGGAGGAGATCATCCGGCCGACCGGGTTCTTCCGGGCCAAGGCCAAGTCCCTGCTCGGCCTCTCGCAGGCGCTGCGCGACAACTTCGGCGGTGAGGTGCCGGGCCGCATCGAGGACCTGGTGACGCTCCCCGGGGTCGGCCGCAAGACGGCGAACGTGGTCCTCGGCAACGCCTTCGGCGTCCCCGGGATCACGGTCGACACCCACTTCGGCCGGCTGGTGCGGCGCTGGAAGTGGACCGAGCAGGAGGACCCGGAGAAGGTCGAGGCGGAGATCTGCGCGATCTTCCCGAAGAGCGAGTGGACGATGCTCTCGCACCGCGTCGTCTTCCACGGCCGCCGGATCTGCCATTCCCGCAAGCCCGCCTGCGGGGCCTGCCCGATCGCACCGCTCTGCCCGTCCTACGGGGAGGGCGAGACCGATCCGGAGAAGGCGGCGAAGCTCCTGAAGTACGAGAAGGGCGGCCAGCCCGGCCAGCGCCTGACCCCGCCCCCGGATTACCCGGGCCTCCCGGCGCCTGCCCGCGCTTGAGCCGAATACCAGCCTCGCCGGAGTTCGAGGCGCGGGGGTTCGGGGGCGGAGCCCCGCAACGCCGCCGCACCCGCAAGGAACGAATCGCTACCCGCACCGCGTTCGGCGATGTGTGGGGGACCACGGACAGGGGTGCCTATGACAGAGGCCACGCAGAACCGCCGGGCGGGCGCCGCCGGGCCCGGCTCAGCCACCGCGCGGGAGGCCCCGTACGACACCCGGCGCGGCCGGCGCGGAAGCATTGACCTCCGTACCCAGGGCCTGCCCGGCTGGCTGGACCCCGTCGTCGAGGCGGCCCGGACGGTGCGGCCCACCCAGCTGAGCCGGTTCCTGCCCCCGGAGGACGGCCGCGGCCGCCAGTCCGCCGTACTGATCCTCTTCGGCGAGGGCCCGCGCGGCCCCGAGCTGCTGCTGATGGAGCGCGCGGGCACCCTGCGCTCGCACCCCGGCCAGCCCTCCTTCCCCGGCGGCGCCCTCGACCCCGAGGACGGCGACCCGCGCACCACCGGCCCGCTGCGGGCCGCCCTGCGCGAGGCCGAGGAGGAGACCGGTCTGGATCCGGCCGGGGTCCAGCTCTTCGGCGTGCTGCCCCCGCTCTACATCCCGGTCAGCGAGTTCGTCGTGACCCCGGTGCTCGGCTGGTGGCGCGCCCCCAGCCCGGTGGGCGTCGTCGACCCGGCCGAGACCGCCCGCGTCTTCACGGTGCCCGTGGCCGATCTCACGGACCCCGGGAACCGGGTCACCGTCGTGCACCCCGGCGGCTTCCAGGGCCCGGCCTTCACCGTGGAATCGGCTCTGGTCTGGGGTTTCACCGCCGGGGTGATCGACCGGATCCTGCACTTCGCCGGCTGGGAGCGCCCCTGGGACCGGTCCCGGGAAGTCCCGCTCGACTGGCGCGCATGAGACGGTGAGCCCTGTGAACGTGCTGGACATCTTGTTGCTGCTCGCCGCCGTGTGGTTCGCGATCGTCGGCTATCGCCAGGGGTTCGTCGTCGGCATCCTGTCGGTGATCGGCTTCCTCGGCGGTGGTCTCGTCGCCGTGTCCCTGCTGCCCCTGATCTGGGACCGGGTCACCGACAACGGCACCCAGGTGTCCACCACGGTCGTCATCATCGCCGTGGTCGTGATCATCATCTGTGCCTCGATCGGCCAGGCACTGACCACCCACCTGGGCAACAAGCTCCGGCGCCACATCACATGGTCCCCGGCCCGCGCGCTGGACGCGACGGGCGGCGCCCTGGTGAACGTGGTCGCGATGCTGCTGGTGGCCTGGCTGATCGGTTCCATGGTCGCCGGCACGTCCATTCCCACGCTGGGCAAGGAAGTCCGCAACTCCAAGGTGCTCTTCGGCGTCTCGCGGGTCCTTCCCGCGCAGGCGAACACCTGGTTCACGGACTTCAGCTCCACCCTGGCCCGCAACGGCTTCCCGCAGGTCTTCAGCCCGTTCTCCAACGAGCCGATCACCGAGGTCAAGCCGCCGGACCCGCTGCTCGCGCGCAGCACCGTGGCCGAGTACGCCAAGCAGTCGATCGTGAAGGTCGTCGGCACGGCGCCCGCGTGCAGCAAGGTGCTGGAGGGCACCGGCTTCGTCTTCGCGCCGGGCAAGGTGATGACCAACGCGCACGTCGTCGGCGGGGTCGCCGAACCGACCGTGCAGGTCGGCGGCGAGGGCAAGCTCTACGACGGCAAGGTCGTGCTCTACGACTGGGAGCGCGACATCGCCGTCCTGGACGTGCCCAGGCTGAAGGCGCCCGCGCTGGAGTTCACCGACAAGGACGCGGCGAGCGGCAGCGACGCCATCGTCGCGGGCTTCCCGGAAAACGGCTCCTACGACGTCCGCGCGGCGCGCGTGCGCGGCCGGATCAACGCCACCGGCCCGGACATCTACCACCGGGGAACCGTGCGACGGGACGTCTACTCCCTGTACGCGACGGTCCGCCAGGGCAACTCCGGCGGCCCGCTGCTGACGCCCGAGGGCAAGGTGTACGGGGTCGTCTTCGCGAAGTCCCTCGACGACCCCAACACCGGTTACGCCCTGACCGCGGACGAGATCCGCGAGGACATCCGGTCCGGCGCGACGGCGGACCGGCGGGTCAACAGCCAGGGCTGCGCCCTCTGAGCCCACGGGAGCCTCGAGGGGCTCCCGTGGCGCCGCCCCGGGCCCGGTGGGCCCTGCCGGCCGTCTGAGCCCCTGTCTACGTACGCTGGTGCCTGAGCCGGGCGGAGACCCAGCGGGCCCGCCGGCGCAGGATGCGCGGAATCCCGAGGCGGGGGTCGTCGTGGCCTTCGCGGCCCTGCCCCCTGTGCGTGCCCGGCGTGACCGTCGAGCGGCGTTCGTGTGCGGTGTCACCGTAGTCGTGCGTCCAGCTCATACTCCGAGCTGTGCCCGGGGTCCAAGGTCGGTAATCGCCTCGGGGGCGGCTATTTGGCCTATGCGTCAGGCAATTGAATGCTTGTCATATAAGCGGCTCGGCGGTATCGGTGGGAGGGGGTGCCGGGCTCAGCGGTCCGGCTCGGGATCCTTCAGCCAGTTGACCAGCTCGGTCGAGAACGCCGCCGGGTCCTCCTCGTGGGGGAAGTGCCCCAGCCCGTCGAAGAGCCGCCAGCGGTACGGGGCTTCGACGTACTGCCCGGACCCGGCCGCGCTCCGCGTCCGCATCACCGGATCGAGCGAGCCGTGCAGGTGCAGGGTCGGCACCCGCACCGGCCGCTTCATGCGCCGGTTGAACTGCAGGCCGTCGGGCCGGGCCATGGACCGCATCATCCAGCGGTACGGCTCGACCGAACAGTGCGCCGTGGAGGGGATGCACATCGCGCGCCGGTACACCGCGACGTCCTCCTCGTCGGGGAGCCGCGGGCCCGACCAGTCCCGGATCAGTTCGCCGACGAGCGCACCGTCGTCGGCGACGAGCTGACGCTCCGGCACGAACGGCCGCTGGAAGCCCCAGATGTGCGAGCTGGCGCGGGTCTGCCCGAAGTCGGACAGCATCGCGGACCGCCAGCGACGCGGATGCGGCATCGAGGACACCACCAGCCGGCGCACCAGCTTCGGCCGCATCACCGCCGCCGTCCAGGCGAGGTAGCCGCCCAGGTCGTGCCCCACGAGGGCGGCGTCGGGCTCGCCGAGGGACCGTACGACCCCGGTGATGTCGAGCGCCAGGTTGGCCGGGTCGTACCCGCGGGGGGTGCGGTCGCTGCCGCCCACCCCGCGCAGGTCCATCGCGACCGCCCGGTAGCCCGCGTCGGCCAGCGCGGTCATCTGGTGCCGCCAGGTCCACCAGAACTGCGGGAACCCGTGCAGGAGCAGCACCAGCGGTCCGTCACCCAGCTCGGCGACGTGGAACCGCGCCCCGTTGGCCGCGACGTCCCGGTGCGTCACTTCCCGCCCGCCGGGGAGGGCGATCCGGACCGCCGTGGCCGCGGTGGGGGGCGTACCGGACGCGCCGGAATCCGACGAGGGGGAGGTCATGAGGACGAGCGTGCCACACCCACGGCGTTGTCACTGACCGACCGGGCGTGGGGCTTGACGGTGCCGACGAGGGCCGCCGTCTCCTTGACCGAGGCGATGGTCTTCACCGGCGGCTTGATCTTCTTGAACTTCGCCATGGCGATCAGCCCGATCACGCCCGCGAGCAGCCAGAACGCCACACCGACGATCAGGAAGGACCAGGCCAGCCCGAGCCCGAGGTTGTGGATCCCGTAGGCCGCCGCGAAGCTCAGCACCGGCAGCGAGAAGAGGAGGAGCACGCCGGCGACGATGGCGGCTCCGCTGCCGATGCCCGCGCGCTTGACGTCCTGCTTGATCTCCACCTTGGCGAGGGCGATCTCGTCGTGCACCAGGGCGGACATCTCGGCGGTGGCCGAGGCGACCAGCTGGCCGAGTGTGCGCTCGGCTCCTGGGGCCCCTTGGTCCACTGCGCTCATCGCTCTCTCCCTCTGTCGTCCGTCATCCGACTGCGACGGCTGTCCTGTCGTCAGGTCAGATCATGCCGGACGGCCGCCGTCGGCGCTGGAACCGCCCGGAGCTTCGGCCGCCGCGATCGCGGCCGCCTCCGCCTTGCGCAGGTGCTCCGCGGCCTTGGCCTCGTAGATCTTCGCCATCCGCAGGTGGTAGTCCGGCTTGTCCTGCTCGTAGATGTCGGGGATGCCGTCGAGGTCCTCGTCGCGCTCCTCCTCCTCGATGAGCGCCTTGTACTTCCGGTTGCGCATCTTGAGCAGCACGCACGCGAGGACCGCGGCGATGAGCGAACCGATCAGGACGGCGGCCTTGATCTCGTCCGTGAGGACGGGGTCGTCGGTGAAGGCGAGCTCGCCGATCAGGAGCGAGACGGTGAAGCCGATGCCGGCGAGCGAGGCGACCGCGAAGACGTCCGGCCAGGCGAGGTCGTCGTTGAGCTCGGCCTTGGTGAAGTGGGCGGCGAGCCAGGTGCCGCCGAAGATGCCGAGCGTCTTGCCGACGACGAGGCCGAGCACCACGCCGAGGGTCTCGGGCCGGGTGAAGACCTGGCCGATGGCCTCGTCGGACAGGGAGACGCCGGCGGAGAAGAGGGCGAAGAGCGGTACGGCGAGACCGGCGGAGACGGGCCGGACCAGGTGCTCGATGTGCTCGCCGGGGGAGTGCTCCTCGCCCTCCTTGCGGTGGCAGCGCAGCATCAGGCCCATGGCGACACCGGCGATGGTGGCGTGGACGCCGCTGTTGTACATCAGGCCCCAGATGACCAGGGCGAGCGGGACGTAGACGTACCAGCCGCGCACGCCTCCGCGGAGCAGGAACCAGAAGAGGACCAGGCCCGCGACCGCACCGCCGAGCGCCAGGAAGTTGATCTCGCTGGTGAAGAACACCGCGATGATCATGATGGCGAACAGGTCGTCGACGACGGCCAGGGTCAGCAGGAACGCGCGCAGGGCGGACGGCAGCGAGGTGCCGATGACGGCGAGGACGGCCAGGGCGAAGGCGATGTCGGTGGCGGTCGGGACCGCCCAGCCGTCCGTCGAGCCGTTGCCGAGCACGTTGGTCAGTACGTAGACCAGCGCGGGCACGGCCATGCCGCAGATCGCGGCGATCACCGGGAGCGCGGCCGCCTTGGCGTCGCGCAGGTCGCCCGCGACGAGTTCGCGCTTGAGCTCGATGCCGGCGACGAAGAAGAAGATGGCGAGCAGGCCGTCGGCCGCCCAGTGCTGGAGCGAAAGGTCCAGGCCGAGGGAGGCGGGGCCGATGTGGAAGGAGCGGACGCTGTCGTAGCTCGCCGAGATGGCGGGCACGTTCGCCCAGATGAGTGCGGCGATCGCGGCCACGAGGAGGAGGACGCCGCCGACCGTCTCGGCGCGCAGGGCGTCGGCCACGAAGCGGCGCTCCGGCAGCGAGAGGCGGCCGAGGAGCTTGCGGCTCTGGTTGTCGGTGGGGCTGGGCGCGGCCACGGGGGGCACCTCCGGGGTGGGTTGGACGGCATGGCGAAGCATGTTGCCGACCAGACTTCCCGGCGCACCCTGTGGAGTAGTTCTTTAACCATCTAATACTTTACAGGGTGTACGCGTGGGTGTATCCGGTGATCGTCACTTTATGTGCGAAAGGGGCATCCGGCGCGGCGCGCCGGATGCCCCTTTCGTCGTGTCGTACCAGTGCGTCAGTCGGTGTTTCAGTCCTCGCTGCCGGCCGCCGGCAGCTTGCTCTGGATCAGGTCCATGACCGAGGAGTCCGCGAGCGTGGTGACGTCACCGACCGCGCGGTTCTCGGCCACGTCGCGCAGCAGGCGGCGCATGATCTTGCCCGAGCGGGTCTTCGGCAGCTCCTGCACGGGCAGGATCCGCTTCGGCTTGGCGATCGGGCCGAGCGTGGCACCCACGTGATTGCGCAGCTCCGCGACCAGGGTGTCCGTCTCGGAGGCGCTGCCGCGCAGGATGACGAAGGCCACGATGGCCTGGCCGGTGGTCTCGTCGGCCGCGCCGACGACGGCCGCCTCGGCGACCGAGGGGTGCGAGACGAGCGCCGACTCCACCTCGGTGGTCGAGATGTTGTGACCGGACACCAGCATCACGTCGTCCACCCGGCCGAGCAGCCAGATGTCGCCGTCCTCGTCCTTCTTGGCGCCGTCGCCCGCGAAGTACTTGCCCTCGAAGCGCGACCAGTACGTGTCGATGTACCGCTGGTCGTCGCCCCAGATCGTGCGCAGCATCGAGGGCCACGGCTCGGTGAGGACCAGGTAACCGCCTCCGCCGTTCGGGACCTCGTTCGCCTCGTCGTCCACGACGGTCGCGGCGATGCCGGGCAGCGCGCGCTGGGCCGAACCGGGCTTGGTCTCGGTGACGCCCGGCAGCGGGGAGATCATCATGGCGCCGGTCTCGGTCTGCCACCACGTGTCCACGATCGGGCAGCGGTCGCCGCCGATGTGCTTGCGGTACCAGATCCAGGCCTCGGGGTTGATCGGCTCACCGACCGAGCCAAGGACGCGCAGGCTCGAGAGGTCGAACTTCGCGGGGATGTCGTCGCCCCACTTCATGAACGTACGGATCGCGGTGGGCGCGGTGTAGAGGATGGTGACGCCGTACTTCTGCACGACCTCCCAGAACCGGCCCTGGTGCGGGGTGTCCGGCGTGCCCTCGTACATCACCTGGGTGGCGCCGTTGGCGAGCGGCCCGTAGACGATGTAGGAGTGCCCGGTCACCCAGCCGATGTCGGCGGTGCACCAGTAGACGTCGCTCTCCGGCTTCAGGTCGAACACCGCGTGGTGGGTGTACGAGGCCTGCGTGAGGTAGCCGCCGGAGGTGTGCAGGATGCCCTTGGGCTTACCCGTGGTCCCCGAGGTGTAGAGGATGAACAGCGGGTGCTCCGCGTCGAAGGCCTGCGGCGCGTGCTCCGTGCTCTGGCGCTCGACGATCTCGTGCCACCAGACGTCCCGGCCCTCGGTGAAGGCGGTGTCCTGGCCGGTGCGGCGCACCACGAGGACGTGCTCGACCTGCGGGCACTTGGCGACGGCCTCGTCGATGGCGGGCTTCAGCGCGGAGGGCTTGCCACGGCGGTAGCCGCCGTCGGAGGTGATGACCAGCTTCGCGTCGGCGTCCTGGATGCGGGAGGCGACGGCGTCGGCGGAGAAACCGCCGAAGACCACGGAGTGCGCGGCGCCGACGCGGGCGCACGCGAGCATCGCGACGACGGCCTCGGGGATCATCGGCAGGTAGACGGCGACCCGGTCGCCGGCCCGCACGCCCAGCTCGGTCAGGGCGTTCGCGGCCTTGGAGACCTCGTCCTTGAGCTCGGCGTAGGTGATCGAGCGGCTGTCGCCGGGCTCGCCCTCGAAGTGGATCGCCACGCGGTCGCCGTTGCCGGCCTCGACGTGACGGTCCACGCAGTTGTACGCGACGTTCAGCTTGCCGTCCGCGAACCACTTCGCGAAGGGCGGGTTGCTCCAGTCGAGGGTCTCGGTCGGCTCGGTGACCCAGCTCAGGCGGCGCGCCTGCTCGGCCCAGAAGCCCAGCCGGTCCGCGTCGGCCTGTGCGTACGCAGCCTCAGTCACATTGGCGGCGGCGGCCAGATCGGCGGGCGGTGCGAACCGCCGCTCCTCTTTGAGCAGATTGGCCAGGCTTTCATTGCTCACGACGCATCTCCCTTTCCCAGGGTGTCCGTTGTGTCCCCGGTTGTGTCCCGGGCCTAGCTCATCAGTCAATGGCCCGGGTGACAAGAGGCTGCCGGGAATTGGTGTAGACCTATTACCCGGCCGGGCCCACGCGCGAGTGGCCCCCTCCCGCTGCAGAGTGCGGAAGGGGGCCACCGAGTGGCACGGATACGGGAGGGTATCGGTTCAAAGATCCCGCCGAGGATCCGGCGGACGGCCCGGCGGGCGGGTCTGCCCGTTCAGCCGCGCAGCGCGCCCGCGCCCACGGTGTCGAAGACCCGGCAGTCGAAGAAGTCCTGCCCCTCCGACAGCAGGTAGGCCTGTGCCTCGCCGACGTGGAAGTACATCCCGTGCAGCTCCAGCGTGCCCTCGGCGAGTCGCCGGGCCACCGCTTCGTGGGCCTTCAGGTGCTCCAGCTGCTGCACCACATTGGTCAGGCAGAGCTGCTCCACGGCGTCCGCCGGCAGCCTTCCGGAGATCCGCGCCCAGGCGTGATGGCGACTGGCCATCCGCTCCAGGCTCGGCAGCCCGTGCCGCAGCCACCTGCGCAGCGGGGTCATGGGCACCCCGGGCGCCGAGTTGAGCAGCGCCTGCATGGCCCCGCACCCCGAATGCCCGCACACGGTGATGCTGTCCACCTTCAGGACGTCCACGGCGTACTCGATGGCCGCCGCGACCGAGTCGTCCGTGGACTCGGCCCCCGGGAGGGGTACGAGGTTGCCGACGTTGCGGACGGTGAACAGGTCCCCGGGGCCGCTGGCCGTGATCATGCTGGTCACCAGGCGGGAGTCCGCACAGGTGAGGAAGAGCTGCGAGGGCCGCTGCCCCTCCCGGGCCAGCCGGGCCAGCTCCTCGCGCACGTGCGGAGCCGTGTCCCGCTGGAAGGCGCTGATCCCGTTGGCCAGTTGCCCGGCGCCGCGTCCGCGGGGCCCGGCCGGCGCGGTGGGGGCCGGTGCCGGGGCGGGAGGCTCGGCCGGGCTCTCGGCCGCCGCCGGGCTCCCCGCCGCCTCCGCGTCCGTACGGTCCACCGTGCCGCGGTGGTCGCAATGGTTCTGCCAGGGGGTCCAGGGCCGGCAGCACTGGTGGTCCCCGCGCTGCGCATTGCGCTGGGCACCTCGCTCGGCGTGCTCCGCCCGCTGGGCCTGCTCCGCTTCGGCGATCCTGGCTCCCGACCGGCCGGTGACCTCCAGCGAGCCGCCGTGGGCGAGGTGGGAATCCTGCCAGTCCTGGAGGGTCTCGTAGGCGGCGTGGTCCATGAACGAGCCGTCGAGCTCGATGACGGCGTGCCCGTGGTGCGGGATCTGATTCAGCACCCGGCTCAGCCGCGGCACCGCCAGGAAGGTCAACTGCCCGCGGGCCCAAACCCGGTGGACCCCGCTGTCGAGCTGCTCGACGGTGATCCGGGTCCGGGCCAGGCGGTGCAGGGCCAGGGCGACGGCCATCGCGATGCCGATGGCGACGCCTTCCAGGACCCCTCCGAGCACCACGGCCACGATGGTGGTGGCGTAGACCAGGATCTCGCGGTGCCGGGTGACGGTGCGCAGGTGCGTGGCGCTCACCATCTGCACGCCCACCGCCATCACCAGCGCGGCGAGCGCGGCGAGCGGGATCAGATCGAGCGCGGGGACGAGCAGTCCCGCGGCGAGCAGGATCCACAGCCCGTTCAGCATCGAGGAACGGCGGCTGACGGCACCGGCCTTGACGTTGGCCATGCTGCGGACGGCGCCGCCCGCGACGGGCAGTCCGCCCAGCGCGCCGGAGACGATGTTCGCGGCGCCCTGGCCGCGCAGTTCGCGGTTGAGGTCGGCCCGTGGGGGACGCTGCCCGGTGCCCCGCTGGGCGGCGATCAGCTTGTCGGTGGCCACGGCCGAGAGCAGGGATTCCACGCTGCCGACCAGGGTGATGGTCAGGACGGCGGCGATGATGCCGAGGACCGGGCCCTCGGGCAGTTCGGGCAGCGCGTGGCTGCGCCAGGACGGCAGGTCCACGCGGGGCAGGCTGAGCCCGGCGAGGGTGGCGCAGGCCGTGGCGACGGCGACGGCGGCCAGCGCGGCGGGCACCTTGCGCAGGTGCCGCCCGGTGCGTCCCGGCAGCCGCGGCCAGCAGAGCAGGACGGCCAGGGTGAGCACGCTGATGCCGAGCGCGGCGGGATGAAGATCGGCCAACTGGTCGGGCAGTCCGCGGACATTGGCCAGGGCGGAGCTCTGCGGGGTGCCGCCGAGCACGATGTGGAGCTGTGCCAGCGCGATCGTCACGCCGACACCGGCGAGCATTCCGTGGACGATCGCCGGGCTGACCATCAGCGCGGACCGGGCGGTCCGCAGGACGGCCAGGCCGAGCTGGCACAGCCCGGCGAGCACTGTGATGGCACAGGTGGTGCGCCAGCCGTAGTGCTGGATCAACTCGGCGGTGACGACGGTGAGTCCGGTCGCGGGGCCGCTGACCTGGAGCGGTGTCCCGCCGAGCCGTGCGGCCACGAGCCCGCCGGCCGCCGCGGCGACGAGCCCGGCCTGGAGCGGGGCGCCGGTGGCCAGGGCGATGCCGAGCGAGAGCGGCAGGGCGATCAGGAAGACGGCGACGGAGGCGGAGAGGTCGGCCTGGAGGCCGGACCGGGTGCCGGCCGGGACGCCGGCCGGGAGGTCTTTGGCGGAGGGAGGGGAAGGGGGGGAGGGGATGTCTGTCATAGGTCCCGTCTCCTCGGGGGAGGGGTGAAGCGGCGGGATTCTCAACACTCGGTAAATGAACGGTAATGGAGAGTAAAGCCCGATGGGGGGTAATGCGGGCAAACGGCCTAGGAATTAGCGCTCACGAGTGATTAAGCATTTAGTCCGGCTTGTCACACCTTCCTTAAAACGGACCGCATGGGACGTTGCGGCGCGGAAGTCCTGCGATGGAACTGCGAGGGAAGAGGTGCGGCGGATGACTGCCACCACGAAGAGGCCCGCCACGAACAAGGCCGCCGGGAAGAGGATCGCCGGGAAGAGGATCGCCGGCGGCCTGGTGGCCACGGCGCTGGTCTTGGGAGCGGCCGGGTGCAGCACCTCGGAGCCCGCCGACCGTCCGGCCCCAGGAGGTCAGGCGGCCAAGAAGGGCGCGCCCGTGCCCGAGGGCCCGGCGCCGGGCAGCGTCAAGCGGCTCATCGGGGACGGCTCGACCGCGTACACGGGGCTGCAGCCGAACGTACGGAAGGCGGAGAAGCTGAAGCCCGGCGAAAAGCCGCCGCAGTTCGTCGTGTATTCGTGGGACGGGGCGGGCGAGGACAGTCAGAAGCTCTTCTCGCATTTCCGCGAGGTGGGCAAGAAGTACAACGCCCGTATGACGTACTTCCTCAGCGGCGTGTACATGCTCCCGGAGGAGAAACGTTCCCTCTACACCGCTCCTCAGCACTCCGCGGGCCGCTCCGACATCGGCTTCGGTGACCCCCAGGGCATCAAGGACACCGCCGAGCAGGTGCGCGGGGCCTGGCTGGAGGGCAACGAGATCGGCACCCACTTCAACGGCCACTTCTGCGGACCCGAGGGCGGCGTCGGGACCTGGTCGGTGGGGGAGTGGAAGAGCGAGATCAACCAGGCGAAGTCGTTCGTCAAGAACTGGAAGACGAACTCGCCGGCGCTGAAGGGCATGGAAGCGCTCCCGTTCGACTACGACAAGGAGATGATCGGGGCCCGCACCCCCTGCCTCGAAGGCCAGAAGAACTTCATGCTGGCGGCCAAGGAGATGGGCGGCTTCCGCTACGACTCCAGCGGCATCAGCAAGCAGATCTGGCCCAAGAAGACGGACGGCCTCTGGGACATCCCGCTCCAGCTGGTCCCCATGCCGGGCCGCGCCTTCGAAACGCTCAGCATGGATTACAACTACCTGGTCAACCAGTCCGGGACGACCACGCAGGGCGACCCCTCCCAGCACGCCTACTGGGGTGAGCAGATGCGCGACGGACTGGCCAAGGCATTCGAGCGGGCCTACCAGGGCAACCGCGCGCCGCTGATCATCGGCAACCACTTCGAATCCTGGAACGGCGGCACCTACATGCGCGCCGTCGAGGACTCCATCAAGACCATGTGCACGCAGAAGGACGTCCGCTGCGTGCCCTTCCGCGAGCTGGTGGACTGGCTGGACGCCCAGGACCCGAAGGCCCTGGAGTGGATGCGCACCCTCGACGTCGGCGAGGCGCCGAAGGAGGGCTGGAACACGTTCCTGACGGCGGGGCCGCCGGCCAAGCCGGCCGCCCCCGCCGGGGTCAAGCCGGCTGCGGAGCCGGCAGGAGCGAGTCAGAACGAGGAGTGAGCAGTTCCCGTAGGACGAAACCGGGGTCGACCTGCTCCGCCAGGTCGACCCCGGTCTTGGCGTTGCCCCAGCTCTCGGCGTTGCGCAGGTGGAAGTGGACCATCTGCTCGGTGTACCGCTCCCAGTCGCGGTGTGCGTAGGAGTCGTCGGCGGCGTCCTGCAGCGCCTGCAGGGCCAGCCGGTTGGTGGCTTCCAGCAGCTCGAAGGCGGCCGGGCGGCCCTTCTCCATCGCCCGTACCCAGTCCGACTGTCCGACGGTGACCAGCAGGTCGTCACCGGCCTCGTCCTGGAGGAACTCGATGTCCTCCGGGCCCTGCACCTTGTTGCCGACGACCTTGAGCGTGATCCCGAAGTCCCGCGCGTACTCCTTGTACTGGCGGTAGACGGAGACGCCCTTGCGGGTCGGTTCGGCGACCAGGAAGGTCACGTCGAAGCGGGTGAACATGCCGGAGGCGAAGGAGTCGGAGCCGGCCGTCATGTCGACCACGACGTACTCGTCCGGGCCGTCGGCGAGGTGGTTGAGGCAGAGCTCGACCGCGCCGACCTTGGAGTGGTAGCAGGCCACTCCCAGGTCGGACTCGGTGAACGGCCCCGTCGCCATCAGCCGTACGGGCTCTCCGTCGAGCGACAGGGTGCGCGCGCAGGCGTCGTAGACGGGGTTGTCCTCGTCCACGCGCAGCAGCCGGGAGCCGGTGCCGGGCGGAGTGGTCTTGATCATCGTGTCGGCGGAGGCGATGCGCGGGTTGGAGCCCCGCAGGTAGTCCTTGATGAGGGGCAGGTGCGCGCCCAGCGCGGGCAGCGAGGCCGCGTCGTCCTCGCTGAGTCCGAGCGCGGTGCCCAGGTGCTGGTTGATGTCGGCGTCCACCGCGACGACACGGGCTTCATTGGAGGCGAGGTGGCGGATGAAAAGGGAGGACAGCGTGGTCTTGCCGCTGCCGCCCTTCCCCACGAAAGCGATCTTCATGTTCACGAAGCGTAGTGGGTCGGTGGCTTTGTGTTGTATGCCTGAGTGAAGAAGACCACTCCAAGGAGGGGTCGGTGCTATGGGGGAGCAGTGCGTAGGCTCCTTACTTATGAGTAGCGCCTCTGCTTCCGCCGCCTCGGCCTCTTCTGGAGCCGCCGCCGCCGATCCGCTCGCCCCGCTGGCCGGTCTGCCGGGTGTCGCCGAGTCCGTGGACTCCGTACGCAAGGCCGTGGACCGGGTCTACGGCCACCGCGTCATGCGCCGCCGCGCCGGGGCGATCGCCTCGGAGGCCGCGCTGCGCGGGGCCCGCGGCAGCGCGGCGCTGTCCGGGGCCGACTGGGCGCTGGAGGAGGTCCGGCGCCGGAGCGACTTCGGCTCGGAGCCCGAGGCGCGCACGGTGGGCGCCGCCCTGCGCCTGACGGCGGAGGCGGGCCAGCTGCTGAGCATCTGGCGCCAGTCGCCGCTACGGGTCCTGGCGCGGCTCCACCTGGTGGCCTCGGGCTCCACGGCCGACGGTGGCGTGGTCGGCCGGCCCCGGCTGGCCGGTGAGCCGGTGGACGAGCCGCTGATCGATCTGCCCCTGCCCGACGCGCAGGAGGTGGCGGGCCGGCTGGACGGGCTCTCCCGTCTGATCATCGCGGGCGGCTCCGCTCCGGCGCTGATCACGGCGGCCGTGGTGCACGGCGAGCTGCTGGCGCTGCGTCCGTTCGGTTCGTACAACGGCCTGGTGGCGCGGACGGCGGAGCGGATCGTGTTGATCAACAGCGGTCTGGACCCGAAGGCGATCTGTCCTGCGGAGGTCGGCCACGCGGAACAGGGCCGGGAGGCTTACCTGGAGGCCTTCGAGGGCTACGTCTCCGGTACCGCGGAGGGGATGTCGGCCTGGATCGCGCATTGCGGCCGCGCGATCGAACTCGGGGTCCGGGAGTCGACGGCGGTCTGCGAGGCGCTCCAGCGCGGCGCGGCCTGACGGGGCCGAAGGCCCCTCCGACGTCGGATCCGGTGCCGACGTGGGCCGGATGTGATGTGGGCCGACGTGGGCCGGGTGTGGGCCGATGCGGGCCGGACATGGGTTGCGGCGACACCGTATTGCTCTGGTGTCGCCGCTGGCACTTACGCCCAGTTACCAAGCGTCCTCGATGATTGCCCATCAGGTCGGGAGCTTTGCCCGTCACCTGGTGCGGCTGGCCCGTAATCGACGGGTCGACGTCGCGTGGGTGCTCGGCGTTCATGCGTTTCGGTCCGTGGGCCATACTGCGTTTTAAAGATGATCCTCTCGGATGTTCTTTGGTCTCGCGGGCCTTGACTCCTTTGTACTCCGCTTCGGAGCGGAGCGAAACCCCTGGCCGCATTTCTTTGCTTTCCGGTGCGAATCAGGATACTTCGGACACCCGATGTCCTCGCAGGTCAGTGGGTGTCCGAAGCCTGGTCAGCGGGGCGCGGCAGCGGCCAGCGCGCGCCGTCGGCTCGCGTACCAGACGAGCCCGGCGGTGGCAGCGGCCGCGCCCACCGCGGCGGCGGCGACCAATGCCGGCCGTGCGGGCATCGACAGTCCGGGCAGCCGCTGCTTGAGCCGTACGGGCCGGTTGAACACCAGCACCGGCCACTCGCGCGCCACGGCCTCCCGTCGAAGTGCCCGGTCGGGGTTGACCGCGTGCGGGTGCCCGACCGCCTCCAGCATCGGGATGTCGGTGGCCGAGTCGCTGTAGGCGTAGCAGCGCGCGAGGTCGTACCCCTCGGACTCCGCGAGTTCCCGTACGGCCTCCGCCTTGGTGGGCCCGTAGGCGTAGTACTCGATCTCGCCGGTGAAGCAGCCGTCCTCGCCCACGACCATGCGCGTGGCGACGACCCGGTCGGCGCCCAGCATCTCGCCGATGGGCTCGACGACCTCGGCTCCGGACGTGGACACGATCACCACGTCGCGTCCCGCGGTGTGGTGGGCCTCGATGAGGGAGGCGGCCTCGTCGTAGATCAGCGGGTCGATGAGGTCGTGCAGGGTCTCGGCGACGATCTCCCGGACCTGCTGCACGTTCCACCCCTTGCAGAGGGCGGACAGGTACTCCCGCATCCGTTCCATCTGGTCGTGGTCGGCGCCGCCGGCCAGATAGATGAACTGCGTGTAGGCGGTGCGCAGCACGGCCCTCCGGTTGATCAGGCCGCCCTGGTAGAAGGACTTGCTGAACGTCAGAGTGCTCGACTTCGCAATGACCGTCTTGTCCAGGTCGAAGAAGGCTGCGGTGCGAGGCGAGGAGTGCGGCAAGGGCTGATTTTCCACGACCCGAGCATATGCGCCCACCATTCGGCGTAAGGTGCGGCGCGTGGGTTTGCCTGAGAAGCCTCTCGGGTACACCATGGAAGTCACGGATCGTTCGCGACCGTGCTAACCCGGTCTGGCTCCTCCCCCCCCCCGAGTCGGACCGTGGGGACGACCCCCGCTCTCCCCCCCGGCGGGGGTCGTCGCATGTCCGGACGCGGTTCGCGTCCCTGCTTTCGACCCCAAGTGATCATTCCTCGGGCCTCCTCGTCTCCGCGGGGCCTGTGTGTCGAAGGCCCTCACCCTCCCCAACTCGTCACGGTGCGTAGTCGTTCCGGCGCGCTCCGGAACTCACCTGTTGGGGTGAGCGAGTTATTCACAATGGGGCGGCCGTCCACGGTTTTAGAGCAAGATCCACTTCTTTTTCCCGATCCCGTCACGGTGATTCCGGCCGCGAAGTCCGCGGCGCTGGATTTGCGGTGAGAAGGAGGCGGAGATCGTGGCTGGATCGAAGTCGTGTGAAGTCCGGGATCTCGCGGTGGACGGCGGGGACAGGCTGAATCCCGGGGCCTGCGGGCCTGTGGCCGCAGGTGGACGGCCCCTGATCATCACCGAGGACCCCCTGCTGCTCGACGACCTGCTGCGGCTGTGCGCCGCGGCGGGGGCCGAGCCGCATGTGCACCATGCGGTGCCCGAGCAAAGCGGAGCCGCTCGTGAGAGCGGCGACGGGAGGGGCGCGGGCGCCGCGGGGGTCACCGGCGTCGCGGGCATCGCTGGCATCGCGGGCGTCGGATGGGAGACGGCACCGCTCGTCCTCGTCGGCGACGATGCCGCCCGGCGGGTGCGCGGGGCACCCCGCCGGCCCGGGGTCTTCCTCGTCGGCCGGGACCTGGACGACCCCCACGTGTGGCAGCGGGCGGTGGAGATCGGCGCCGAGGAGGTGCTGACCCTCCCGGACGCCGAGAGCCTGCTCGTCGACCGGATCGCCGATGTGGTCGAGGGGGCGGGCAGGCCCGCCCTCGCGGTCGGGGTCATCGGGGGCAGCGGCGGAGCCGGAGCCTCCACCCTCGCCTGCGCCCTGGCCCTGCGGGCCGCCCGCGCCGGGGAGCGCACCATCCTCATCGACGGCGACCCCCTCGGCGGCGGGATGGACGTCCTCCTCGGAGGCGAAGCCGCCGAAGGACTGCGCTGGCCCGACTTCGCCGCCTCGCGCGGCCGCGTCGGCGCCGGAGCACTGGCGGAGTCCCTGCCCGAGCTGCACGCCCTGCGGGTGCTCAGCTGGGACCGCGGCGACCGCGTGGTGGTGCCGCCCGCCGCGATGCGCTCGGTGGTGGCCGCCGCGCGGCGCCGGGGCGGGGTCGTCGTGGTCGACCTGCCGCGCCGGGTCGACGAAGCCGTCGCCGAGGCGCTCGCGCAGCTGGACCTGGTGCTCATGGTGGTGCGGGGCGAGCTGCGCGCGGTGGCCGCGGCAGGCCGGGTGGCCGCCGGGGTCCGGATGGTGGCCCGGGACGTCCGCGTGGTCGTACGGGGCCCCGCGCCCGGTGGGCTCGACGCGGAGGCCGTCGCCGCACTGCTGGGGGTTCCGCTGGCCGGCGAGGTGCCGGTCGAAGTGGGGCTCCCGGGCCGGGTGGCCGAGGGCGAGCCCCCGGGATCGCACGGGCGGGGCACCCTCGCCCGCTTCTGCGACGGCTTCTGGCAGCGCGCGCTCGGCTCCGCCCAGGGGGTGTCGGCATGAGCGCCGTACTCCTCGACGCGGTGCGCCAGCGGCTCGCCGAGAGCGGGGCGGATCCGACCCCGGCACGGGTGGCGGCGGCCCTGCGCGCCCAGGGCCGGCTGCTGGGTGACGCGGAAGTGCTGGGCGTCGCCGCGGAGCTGAGGTCCGAACTCGTCGGCGCGGGACCGCTGGAGGCACTGCTCGCCGACCCCGAGGTCACCGACGTCCTCGTGGCGGCCCCCGACCGGGTGTGGGTGGACCGCGGCGGCGGGCTGGAACTGACCGGCGTGACCTTCGCCGACGCCGCCGCCGTGCGCAGGCTCGCCCAGCGGCTCGCCGCCGTCGCGGGGCGCCGCCTGGACGACGCCCGGCCCTGGGTGGACGCCCGGATGCCCGACGGCACCCGGCTGCACGCCGTACTGCCTCCGGTGGCCGTCGGATCGGCGTGCCTGTCCCTGCGGGTGGTCCGGCCGCGCGCCTTCACGCTGGAGGAGCTGGTCGCCGCCGGGACCCTGCCGCCCGGCGGGCAGCGGCTGCTGCGGGACATGGTGCGGGCCCGGCTGTCCTTCCTGGTCTCGGGAGGCACGGGCACCGGCAAGACCACCCTGCTCAGCGCCCTGCTCGGGCTCGTAGGCCCCGGGGAGCGGATCGTGCTCGCCGAGGACTCGGCCGAGCTGCGGCCTGACCATCCGCACGTGGTGCGGCTGGAGACCCGGCCGGCCAATCAGGAGGGCGCCGGCCAGGTCACCCTCGCCGACCTGGTCCGACAGGCGCTGCGGATGAGGCCGGACCGCCTCGTCGTCGGCGAAGTCCGCGGCGCCGAGGTCGCCGACCTGCTGGCCGCCCTCAACACGGGTCACGAAGGCGGCTGCGGCACCGTCCACGCGAATGCCGCCGCCCATGTGCCGGCCCGGCTGGAGGCCCTCGGGACTGCCGCCGGGCTCGACCGGGCCGCCCTGCACAGCCAGTTGGCGGCCGCGCTGACCCTGGTGGTCCACCTCGTACGGGACCGGGCCGGCCGGCGCCGGGTCGCCGAGGTGCACGTCTTGGAGCGGGACCCGGCGGGGCTCGTGGTCACCGTGCCGGCCCTGCGCTGGGGCGCCCGGGGGTTCGTACGGGACCGGGGCTGGGAGCGGCTGCGCCCGCTGCTGGCAGGTGCCCGGTGAGCGCCGGGGCGGCGGCGGCCCTGCCGGTGTCCGCCGGCGTCCTCTGCGCCGGGGCGGCGGCCTGGGCGCTGGCCGGTGCCGACGGGGTGTCCCGGCGGGCCAGGGCGGTGCTGGCCGGCGCCGGGCCCCCGGTGCCGGTGGGGCCGGCGCCCTGGGAGCGGCTGGTGGCCGGAGTCCGGGTCCGGGCGGCCCGCGGCCCGGAGTGGGCCTGCCTCGGGGCGGGGCTGGCGCTCGCGCTGCTGGGCGGGTCGGTGATCCCGCTGCTCGTGGGGGCGGCGGCGGTGCCGCTGGTGCGCCGCCGGCTGCGGGCCCGGCAGCGGGAGCGGGCCCGGACGGCGCGGGCCGCCGAGGTGGTGGCCCTGTGCGGCGCGGTGGTGGGCGAGCTGCGCGCGGGCGCGCAGCCGGGCCGGGCACTGACCGAGGCGATGCGCCGGACGGTGTCGGGCCCCGGCGGGCCGGGAGCCGCGGAGGTCGGGGTCCTGGCGGCTGCGGCCTTCGGCGGGGACGTGGCCGCGGCGCTGCGGCAGGCGGCGAAGGAGCCCGGAGCGGAGGGGCTGGCGGCGATGGCCGCCTGCTGGCGGGTCTCGGTGGACGGCGGCGCGGGACTGGCCGCCGGACTGGACCGGCTGGACGGGGCGCTGAGGGCGGAGCGGGACCGGGAGGAATCACTGCGCGCCCAGCTCACGGGAGCGAGATCGACGACGGCTGTGCTCGCCCTGCTCCCGGGAGTCGGCCTGCTGATCGGTACCGGGCTGGGGGCCGATCCGCTGCGAGTGCTCCTGCACACGCCGGTGGGGTGGGGCTGCCTGCTCACGGGCACGGTGCTGGAGACGGTGGGGCTGCTGTGGTGCCGGCGGATCGTACGGGTGGGGGAGCGGTGATGGACGGCTTCGCCATCCACAGGCTGGGGACAGCCCTGTGCCTCGCGGCGGCGGCGCTGTGCGCGGGGTCGGTGGTGGCCGCCCGCATCAGGGCGCGGGCGGCCCGGCGCCGGCTCGCCCGCCTGCTCGCGGTGGAATCGGCGCGCAGGCGACCGCTGTCCGGGCCCCGGCTGCGGGCGGCGCCGGCGGCCTGGGCCGGGCCGGCCGGGGCGCTGGCGGTGGCCTGGGTGCTGATCGGTGGGCTCGCGGGCGTGGCGGCCGGCTGCTTGGCGGGATTCGCGGTCCGCGGGTGGCTCGCACGGCGACGGCCCGCCACGGGGGTGGACCTCGGAGAGGCGGAGCGCCAGCTCCCCTTCGCCGCGGACCTGCTGGCCGCCTGTCTGGCAGCCGGGGCCGGGCCGGTGGACGCCGCCGAGGCGGTGGGGGAGTCGCTGGGCGGCCCGGTGGGCGACCGGCTGGCGATGGCCGGGGCGGAGCTGCGGCTCGGAGGCGAACCGGGCGCCGCGTGGGGGAGGTTGGCGGAGATACCGGGAGCCCGCGCCCTGGCCGAATGCCTGGAGCGCTCCGCGCGTACGGGTGCGCCCGCCGCGGAACCCGTCTCCCGGCTCGCGTCGACCCTCCGGGCGGACCGCGCGCGCCGGGCGGGGGCGCGGGCGCAGCGGGCGGCGGTCCTCGTCACGGCGCCGGTGGGCCTGTGCTTCCTCCCCGCCTTCCTCGCGCTGGGAGTGGCGCCGGTGGTGATCGGGATGGCTTCCGGTCTCCTCTCCGGCAGCTGAGGGCGGCAGCTGAGGGCGGCAGTTGAGGCAGGCGGAAGGGCCATCTGGAGGGCCATCTGAAAAGTCATCTGAAGGCCGACCGGAGGGATGCCTGCCTGAAGGGGCGCCTGAACGGTCGGGGCGAACGGCCGGGGCGAATAGCCGGTGGAATGGCCAGCCGAATGATCGTCTGAATGGCCGGCCGAATGATCAGCCGCGGCCGCCACCTGAAATGACCATCTGAGAACACGTCAAAAAGCTGAATCAACGGAGGTTTTCATGTCGATCAACAGGTTTCGGATGCGAGCGGTACTGACGGGACTGGCGGGGCTGAGGCGGCGTGCGGGCGATGCGGGAATGTCCACGTCCGAATACGCCATGGGCACGATCGCGGCGTGTGCGTTCGCGGCCGTTCTGTACAAGGTGGTGACGAGTGAACTGGTCTCGACGGCACTCCAGTCGACCATCGGAAAGGCGCTTGATGCGCCGTTCTGACCGCGGATTCGTGACGGCGGAGACGGCCTTGGTGATTCCGGCGCTGGTGCTGTTCGCGGCACTGCTGGTGTGGGCTCTGATGGCGGCCTCCGCGCAGATCCGGTGTGTGGACGCCGCTCGGGCGGGCGCCCGGGCGGCTGCCCGGTCGGAGCCGGCGGACGCGGCGGTGGCGGCGGCCGTGGCCGCGGCCCCGCCCGGGGCGCGGGTGGAGCTCTCGCGGACGGGTGACCTGTGGCGGGTCCGCGTCTCGGCGCCCGCCCCGGGCCCGGCCGCGCTGCCGGTGCGGCTCACCGCCCTGGCGGCAGCCCTGGCCGAGGACACCGTGGGGCCGCCGCCGTGACCGGGGCGCGCGCGGACGCGCGGGACCGGGGGTCGGCCACGGTGTGGGCGGTCGTGGTGGTGACCGTGCTGATGGCGGTGTTCGGCGGGGTGCTCCTGCTCGGGCAGGCGGTGGTCTCCCGGCACCGTGCCGCGGCGGCCGCCGACCTGGCCGCCCTCGCCGCGGCGGCGAGCTGGGCCCACGGCCCGGAGGCCGCCTGCGCCACGGCGGTACGGGTGGCGGCGGCGCAGGGCGCCCAGGTCACCGAGTGCCTGGTGACGGGCGAGGTCGCGGAGATCACGGCCCGCGCCCCGACGGGCCCCTTCCGACCCGGGCTGCGCTCCCGTGCCGGGCCGCCACGGCCCGGGGAGCCCCGGTGAGGGCCCCCGTAAGCCGCGGCCCGCCGGACGGGCCCGGATCCACCGGGACGGGGCCGGATCCACCGGGACGGGGCCGGATCCGCCGGGAAGGGCCCAGATCCACCCGGGAAGGCCCAGGTGCCGCCCCAGATGCACGGCCGTGGGGCCGTGGGGGCCGGCTGGGGCCCGATGAACGCCCGGGGCTCCGCCGGGCTCCGCCGGGCGCCGCAGGGACGGGGCGCGAGGGGGCCGTGAGGGGGCTGAGAGGGGGCTGAGAGGCGGCTGCGAGGGCGGGTCGTGCCTTCGGGCCGGGTGTTCCGGTTCGCGGGGCGCCAGGGGCGATATTCAGCCAATCACTGACCGGCCCGTGCGGCCCGAGTTCCTACCGGTCGGCCCGACCGGGTTCAGGGGGTCGCCGGTGGGTCGGGGGGCGGGGATTCCGAGAGGAGGTGGGTGAGGAGCCGGACGGCGCCGCGCTTGTGCAGGGGGTCGTTGCCGTTGCCGCACTTCGGGGACTGGATGCACGAGGGGCAGCCGGCCTCGCACTCGCAGGCGGCGATGGCGTCACGGGTCGCCGTCAGCCAGGCGCGGGCCGTGTGGAAGGCACGCTCGGCGAAGCCCGCGCCGCCCGGGTGGCCGTCGTAGACGAAGACCGTCGGGAGGAGGGTGTCGGGATGCAGCGGGACGGAGACCCCGCCGATGTCCCAGCGGTCGCAGGTGGCGAAGAGCGGGAGCAGGCCGATGGAGGCGTGCTCGGCGGCGTGCAGGGCGCCACCGAGGATCTCCGGGTTGATCCTGGCCTCGTCGAGCTGGTCTTCCGTGACCGTCCACCAGACGGCCCGGGTGCGCAGGGTGCGGGGCGGCAGGTCCAGTTTGGCTTCGCCGAGCACCTCGCCGGTGATCAGCTTGCGGCGCAGGTAGGAGACCACCTGGTTGGTGACCTCCACCGAGCCGAAGCAGAGCCTGCCGCGGCCCCAGGGGATCTCCGTGTCGGTCTCCAGGACGGAGATGGCGGTCGTATCGCGGGCCGTCGTGGAGAACGGCGGGTTCGCCTCCTCGACCAGCGCCACGGAATCCTCCAGGTCCAGGTGCTTCACGAGGTACGTGCGGCCCTGGTGGAGGTGGACCGCCCCGTCGTGCACGGCGGAGTGGGAGGCCTCCTCGTCGACCGTGCCCAGCAGCCGGCCCGTGGCGGCCTCGACGATCTGGACCGGGCGTCCGCCGCCGCCCCGGATGTCGGTGAGGTCCGAGGCCCGTTCCCGGCGGGTCCAGTGCCAGGCCGTGGCCCGGCGGCGCAGCAGCTTCGCCGCTTCGAGCTGGGGGAGGAGCTCGCGCGCGGCCGGGCCGAAGAGGTCGAGGTCGGGCTCCGTCAGCGGCAGCTCCGCCGCCGCCGCGCACAGGTGCGGGGCCAGGACGTACGGGTTGTCGGGGTCCAGGACCGTGGCCTCCACCGGCTGCCGGAAGAGGGCCTCGGGGTGGTGGACCAAGTAGGTGTCCAGCGGGTCGTCCCGGGCGACCAGGACGGCCAGGGCGCCCTGGCCCGAGCGCCCGGCGCGGCCGGCCTGCTGCCACAGGGAGGCGCGGGTGCCCGGGTAGCCGGTGATCAGGACGGCGTCCAGGCCGGAGACGTCCACGCCCAGCTCCAGGGCGGTCGTCGCGGCCAGGCCGAGCAGCTCGCCGGAGTGCAGGGCCCGCTCCAGGGCCCGGCGCTCCTCGGGCAGGTAGCCGCCGCGGTAGGCCGCGACCCGCCGGGGCAGCGAGCGGTCCACGGCGGCGAGCTTCTCCTGGGCGATCACCGCGATCAGCTCCGCGCCGCGCCGGGAGCGGACGAAGGCGACCGTACGGACGCCCTGTACGACCAGGTCGGTGAGGAGATCGGCGGTCTCGGCGGTGGCCGTACGGCGTACGGGTGCGCCCCGCTCGCCCTTGAGGTCGGTCAGGGGCGGCTCCCACAGGGCGAAGACGACCTCGCCGCGCGGGGAGGCGTCGTCGGACACCTCCACCACCGGCAGGCCCGTCAGCCGGGACGCGGCCGTCGCCGGGTCGCTCGCGGTGGCGGAGGCCAGCAGGAACACGGGATCGGAGCCGTAGCGGGCACACAGGCGGCGCAGCCGCCGCAGGACCTGGGCGACGTGGGAGCCGAAGACGCCCCGGTAGGTGTGGCACTCGTCGATGACCACGTAGCGCAGGGCCCGCAGGAAGGAGGACCAGCGCGGGTGGGCCGGGAGGATCCCGCGGTGCAGCATGTCGGGATTGGTGAGGACGTAGTTGGCGTACTGGCGCACCCACTCGCGCTCCTCGAAGGGGGTGTCCCCGTCGTAGACCGCGGGCCGGACGGCGTTGCCGAGGGGGCCGGCCAGTTCCCGTACGGCGCGGCGCTGGTCGGCGGCCAGGGCCTTGGTCGGGGCCAGGTACAGGGCGGTCGCGCCCCGGCCGCTGGGCGCCTCGGCCCCTTCGGCGAGGGCGGAGAGCACGGGCGCGAGGTAGGCCAGCGACTTGCCCGAGGCGGTGCCCGTGGCGACGACCACGGACTCGCCGTCGAGGGCGTGCTCGGCCGCCGCGGCCTGGTGTTCCCACGGATGGTCGATCCCGGCCGCCCGAATCGCGGCTACGACATCAGTTCGGATGCGATCGGGCCAGACCGCATGACGACCCTCCCGAGGGGGCAAGTGCTCCGTATGGGTGATGCGCGCAGCCCGGGAAGGCCCCCGTGACAGCCGGTCCAGGACCGTGCCGGGGGTGGGTCTGACGTCCTCGGGTGCCGTGGGCGGACCGGGACGGTGAGTGTTGGCCATTGGAACCGAGTGTGTCACCGGCGTGCGGGACAATGGTCGGAAGGCGTCGTGCGCGCCTGCCGGTAAGTGATTGAATGCCATCGCGGCAGCCAATCCCTCGTCCACCTCCGGGTGGGGAGGCCCCTGGGGGGCGCCGCTCGATAGCAAGGTGCTGGAGGATCCGTGGACCTGTCCCTGTCGACTCGCACTGTCGGCGACCGTACGGTCGTGGAGGTCGGTGGCGAGATTGATGTGTATACCGCGCCCAAGCTGCGCGAGCAGTTGGTCGAGTTGGTGAACGACGGCAGCTACCACTTGGTTGTCGACATGGAGCGAGTGGACTTCCTCGACTCCACCGGGCTTGGTGTGCTCGTGGGAGGCCTCAAGCGCGTCCGCGCGCACGAGGGCTCACTGCGTCTGGTCTGTAACCAGGAGCGCATCCTGAAGATCTTCCGAATCACCGGTCTGACCAAGGTGTTTCCGATCCACAACTCGGTGGAAGACGCAGTCAACGCCACCGACTGACGGCGCTCGGCGGCGAAACGGCCGCCGATGGAGCGAGGGGTACCGGGCCACGAGCGGTCCGGGCCCCTGTAAGGCACGCCCGTAGTCCGAGGGGGACGCGCATGGCCACCGTTGAACTGCGCTTCAGCGCCCAGCCCGAACACGTCCGGACGGCCCGCCTGGTCGCGGCCGCCGTGGCGCGGCGGGCCGGGGTGGAGGAAGCCGTCCTCGACGAGGTCCGCCTCGCCGTGGGCGAGGCCTGTTCGCGTGCCGTCGGACTGCATCGCACCAACGGACTCACCGCGCCCGTCCGGGTGGTGCTGACCGATGAGGAGAAGGTGTTCTCCATCGAGGTCAGCGACGAAGTACCCGGGCCGGCCGGCGGTCCGGCTGCCGCCGTGCCCGGAATCGACGCCGTGCTGGACCCCGACATCGACGGCGAGGACGAAATGGGCCTCGCCGTGATCAGCGGCCTGGTCGACGACGTCGAGGTCATCAGCGGTGAGGCCGGCGGGACCATCCGGATGAGCTGGCCCGTCTCGGGGACCTCCGAACTGCCGTAGTCGGCTGCTGCTGCTCGGGCTTTCCCCGGCTGCTGACGGTCGCCGGCCGGCCGTTGCCCGGCCACCGCTGGGCCGCGTACGCGCTCCGTACCCGCCGGGCTGCCTTCGGGCCGCCCGGCGGGTTTTCGTGCTGCCCGGGGGATGCTGCGTCGCCCTCGGCCGGGGGGTTCGTGCTGTCCCGGGAGGGGCCTGGCGGGTTCTCGTGACGTCCGGCGGGTTCTCGTCCCGCCCCGTGGGTTTGCCGCTTCCCCGTCGGTTTCGTGCCCCGGTCGGGCTCTGGCGCGGGCAGTGCCCGGAGGGCGGTCGTCTGGCGAGGGGGGACCGGGCGGGTGCCGGTAAGGCGTGGGAAGCGCCGGGTGGGTGGGCACCGATGATGTTCCGCCGCGCGTGCCGACGTATCTTCCGATCTTATTCAATGCCCTGCCGAGCAGGGCCTTTCGGGTGAGCGTAGATCCATTTCGTGATCGTTCCCCGCCGGGTTTATTGATCGCTGATCAAGCGTCAATGCTTTTGCCCCGTTACCGCTTTCGAGGGTAATGGAGTGACCAGATCTATTGGTGAGGAGCAAGTGCGGGCCAATTCCGTTTCCTGCGTACTGTTTTGATCGGGTCGCGCTCCCTACAATCCGTCCACATCTTGAGCTCATCACGTCAAGGAGGACGAATGACGGGGCTCTTCACCCCTATCGCGCCGGGTCGCACCACGAACCTGGCATCCGCAGTACTCACGGATGACAATCGGCTCATCGTGATCGTCATTGCGGCCGTGGCCATCGCCGCACTCGTCGTCGCGCAGATCCTGGTCCGCCAGGTCCTCGCCGCCGACGAGGGAACCGACAAGATGAAGGAGATCGCCGCCGCCGTCCAGGAAGGCGCCAACGCCTACCTCGGCCGGCAGCTCCGCACGCTCGGCGTCTTCGCCGTCGTCGTGTTCTTCCTGCTGTTCCTGCTCCCCGCCGACGACTGGACGCAGCGGTCGGGACGTTCCGCCTTCTTCCTCGTCGGCGCCGTCTTCTCGGCCGCCACCGGCTACATCGGCATGCGCCTCGCGGTCCGTGCCAACGTCCGCGTAGCCGCCGCCGCGCGCGAGGCCACCCCCGCCGAGGGCGAGCCCGCCAAGGACCTCACCGAGGTCTCCCACAAGGCCATGCGGATCGCGTTCCGCACCGGCGGCGTGGTGGGCATGTTCACCGTCGGCCTCGGCCTGCTCGGCGCGTCCTGCGTCGTGCTCGTCTACGCCGCCGACGCGCCCAAGGTCCTGGAGGGCTTCGGCCTCGGTGCCGCGCTCATCGCGATGTTCATGCGTGTCGGAGGCGGCATCTTCACCAAGGCCGCCGACGTCGGCGCCGACCTGGTCGGCAAGGTCGAAAAGGGCATTCCGGAGGACGACCCGCGCAATGCCGCGACCATCGCCGACAATGTGGGCGACAACGTCGGAGACTGCGCGGGAATGGCCGCCGACCTCTTCGAGTCCTACGCCGTCACCCTCGTGGCGGCCCTCATCCTCGGCAAGGCCGCCTTCGGCGACCTGGGCCTGGCCTTCCCGCTGATCGTCCCCGCCATCGGGGTCGTCACCGCGATGATCGGCATCTTCGCGGTCTCCCCGCGCCGTACCGACCGCAGCGGAATGACCGCCATCAACCGGGGCTTCTTCATCTCCGCCGCCATCTCGATGATCCTCGTCGCGATCGCCGTCTACGCGTACCTGCCGGGCACCTACAAGGAGCTCGTCGGCGTCGAAGACGCGGCGATCTCCGGGCACCCTGGCGACCCGCGGATCCTGGCGCTCGTCGCCGTCGGCATCGGCATCGTGCTCGCGGCCCTGATCCAGCAGCTCACCGGCTACTTCACCGAGACCAACCGCCGTCCCGTCCGGGACATCGGCAAGTCCTCCCTGACGGGCGCCGCCACGGTCGTGCTCGCCGGCATCTCGGTCGGCCTGGAGTCCGCCGTGTACACGGCGCTGCTCATCGGGCTCGGCGTGTACGGGGCGTTCCTGCTCGGCGGCACCTCGATCATGCTGGCGCTCTTCGCCGTGGCGCTGGCCGGTACCGGTCTGCTCACCACGGTCGGCGTCATCGTCGCCATGGACACCTTCGGTCCGGTCTCCGACAACGCCCAGGGCATCGCGGAGATGTCCGGGGACGTCGAGGGCGCCGGCGCGCAGGTGCTGACCGACCTGGACGCGGTGGGCAACACCACCAAGGCCATCACCAAGGGCATCGCCATCGCCACGGCGGTGCTCGCCGCGGCCGCGCTCTTCGGCTCGTACAACGACGCCATCGCGAACGCGGTCAAGGAGGTCGGCGTCAAGGCCGGCGGGGAGATGAACCTCAGCCTCGACATCGCGCAGCCCAACAACCTGGTCGGGCTGATCCTGGGCGCGGCCGTCGTGTTCCTGTTCTCCGGCCTCGCCATCAACGCCGTCTCCCGCTCGGCGGGCGCGGTGGTCTACGAGGTGCGCCGGCAGTTCCGGGAGCACCCCGGGATCATGGACTACACCGAGAAGCCCGAGTACGGGCGCGTCGTGGACATCTGCACGAAGGACGCGCTGCGCGAACTCGCCACGCCCGGGCTGCTCGCCGTCCTCACCCCGATCGCCGTCGGGTTCACGCTCGGAGTCGGTGCGCTCGGTTCCTTCCTCGCCGGGGCGATCGGCACCGGCACCCTGATGGCGGTCTTCCTCGCCAACTCCGGTGGTGCGTGGGACAACGCGAAGAAGCTCGTCGAGGACGGGCACCACGGCGGCAAGGGCAGTGCGGCGCACGAGGCGGTCGTCATCGGCGACACCGTCGGCGACCCGTTCAAGGACACCGCCGGTCCCGCCATCAACCCGCTGCTCAAGGTCATGAACCTGGTGGCGCTGCTGATCGCCCCCGCGATCGTGCAGTTCAGCTACGGCGCGGACGCCAGCCCGACCGTACGGGCGATCGTCGCGGTCCTCTCGATCGGCGTCATCGTCGGCGCGGTGTACGTCTCCAAGCGCCGCGGCATCGCCGTGGGCGACGACGGGGCGGACGAGGGCGCGACCGCCGAGCGGGTGGGTCAGCAGGGCGACCCGGCGGCGGCGGTCTCCTCCTGAGACGGCCGTTCGGCAGAAGGCTCTCGCGGGCCTGACCCGGCTCGCGCGGGCACGGCTCGCACGGATCTCGACCGTACGCCCGAACGGCGGACGGACGGCGCGGACTGACGCGCCGTCCGTCCGCCTTTGCGTTTCCCCGATGGTGGACGTGTATCTTCCGGGCCGAGAGCCTTCGAAGGGACCAATCCGGTGAACAAGAAGCTTGCGGCCGCGGTATCGGGCGCTGCGGTGCTGATGCTCGTCCTGTCCGGCTGCGGCGGTGACGACGGCGACAAGAAGACCGACGCCTGGGCCAAGAAGGTCTGCGACAGCTGGCAGCCCGAGCTCGAGAAGATCGAGCAGGCGAACGCCGACATCAAGCGGGTGGCGACCGAGAGCAGTAAGCCCGAGGAGGTCCAGTCGACCGACTCGGCGGCCTTCGGGACCATGTCCCAGTCGTACAAGGCGATGGGTACGGCCTTGACGGACGCGGGAGTTCCGCCCGTGAAGGACGGGGAGAAGACCCAGGCCGCCGCGGTCATGGGCTTCGAGTCCACGTCGGCGGGCTACACCGCCCTGAAGACGAAGATGGACGCCCTCGACGCCAAGGACCAGGGCAAGTTCGCCGAGGGCCTCAAGGACGTGGCGGGCGGCCTGGAGGAAGCGACCAAGGGCGGCAAGGAAGCCCTCGACCAGCTCAAGGCGGGCGGGCTGGACAAGGCGATGAACAGTCAGAAGGGCTGCCAGGTGACGACTCCGTCGCCGGCGAAGTCCTAACGCGGGCCGCCGCCCCGCCGGCGGCGCCGCACCCACCGGGGCGGCCGGGATCCTTCGGGACCCCGGCCGCCCCGGCGCGTGACCGGGGGCGCACGTCCGGCGGCAGGGCCGCGGACAGGGCGGCGGCGAACGACTCCTGCCGTACGGAACTGCGCCCGGTCGGGGCCCGTCCCGGGCCGAGTTCCCCGGTCGGCGGCTCGCGGGGGCGACGGCCGCCCACGCCGAAGGCCGTGTGGCGCGGGCAATGGCGGCGGCAGCGGCCACAATGGGCGGGTGAGTACCACCAGCCTTCCCCCCGGTCTGCCCGCCCACCTCCCCTCGTCGGCCCGCGCGGCCGAGTTCCGCGCCGCGTTGCTCGCCGCGGGCTTCACCGCCGACGGGCTGCTCGACCTGCTCGGCGCCCCGGCGTACGCCGCGCTGGCCCGCAGCGAGACGGTCCCCGCCCTGCGCGCCACGCGGAGCCACGGCGAGGGCCCGCTCGCGAGCCTGACCCGGCTGTTCCTGCTGCGGCAGCCGGTGCCGTACGTGCACGCCGCGGCCGCCCTGCCCGTCGACGCGGCGCTGGCCGACGGCTGGTTGCGGCGCGAGGGAGATGAGGTGCACGCCACCGTGGACGTGCGCCCGTACGGCGGTCCGGACGGCGAGGACTGGTTCATCGTCTCCGACCTCGGCTGCGCCGTGGGCGGGGCCGGCGGCATCGGCAGCCGTGAGGAGGGCGTGGTCCTCGGTGTCGGCGGAGCCTCCACGACGCTGGCCGGGATCACCATCCGCACGCCGGTCGGCTCGGCCCTCGACGTCGGCGCCGGATCCGGGATCCAGGCGCTGCACGCCGCCCAGCACGCGACCCGGGTCACGGCGACCGATGTCAACCCGCGGGCCCTGGAATTCACCCGGTTGACGCTGGCACTGTCGGGCGCCCCCGAGGCGGAGCTGCTCGCCGGGTCGCTGTTCGAGCCGGTCGGCGAGGCCACGTACGACCTGATCGTGTCGAATCCGCCGTTCGTGATCTCCCCGGGCGCCCGGCTGACGTACCGGGACGGCGGGATGGGCGGCGACGACCTGTGCCGGACCCTCGTCCAGGAGGCCGGGGCCCGGCTCAACCAGGGCGGGTTCGCGCAGTTCCTGGGCAACTGGCAGCACGTGGACGGCGAGGACTGGCACGACCGGGTACGGGCCTGGGTGCCGCGCGGCTGCGATGCCTGGATCGTGCAGCGCGACGTGCAGGACGTGACGCAGTACGCGGAACTGTGGCTGCGCGACGCGGGCGACCACCGCTCCGACCCCGCCGCGTACGAACAGCGGTACGAGGACTGGCTGGACGAGTTCGAAGCCCGCAAGACCAAGGCGGTCGGGTTCGGCTGGATCACGCTGCGCCGCAGCGACGCGGCCGAGCCGTCGATCGTGGTCGAGGAATGGCCGCACTCGGTGGAACAGCCGCTCGGCGAGGCCGTGCTCGATCACTTCGCACGCCAGGACTACCTGCGCGACCATGATGACGCGGCGCTGCTCGCGGGGTACTTCCGGCTGACCGAGGAGGTCGTGCAGGAGCAGGTCGGCGCGCCCGGCGCGGAGGATCCGGAACACGTCGTGCTCCGGCAGAACCGGGGCATGCGGCGGGCCACCAAGGTCGACACGGTCGGGGCCGGTTTCGCGGGGGTGTGCGACGGATCACTGAGCGCGGGGCGGATTCTGGACGCCATCGCCCAGCTGGTGGAGGAGGACCCGGTGGTCCTGCGGGACCGCACGCCCGAGGCGATCCGGATGCTGGTGGAGCAGGGGTTCCTGGAGCCGCTGACCGGGGCGCAAGCGGAAGCCGCGGGGGACGTCGCGGGGGAGTAGGCCGGGCGGCCGGGCCGGCAGGCGCCCGGGCGGTCGAAGCCGGGATGTCACCCCGGGTTCGCCTGCTGTCTGCCCTCGGCTGAAATCCTCCCGTCAGCGGGATCCGGGGGGATCCCGAGAGCGGCCCGGGGGAAGGGCCCGGGGGAATGGGCCCGGGGGAATGGGCCCGGGGGACGAGGGGAGCGGCATGGAGCACGGTCCGGCGATCTTCGCGGCGGCCGTGTTCCTGCTGTTCGGGGCCGCTCTGCTGGCCTGGACGGGGGTGCGCGCAGCACGCGGCGCGCCGGTGGCCGAGGGCGTGCGCCCCGGCGTGGCCGTACCGCTGGCACTGCTCGCGGGCGGGGTCTCGCTGGCCCTCGGGGTCTGGTGCCTCGGACGGCTGTGACGCCGGGGCGGTGCCGCTCCGGCGATGTCGCCCCGGGGGTGTCGCCCCGCGGGTGTCGCTCCGGCGGTGTCGGACCGGCCGTGGCGGCCGCCTCGCGCCGGCCGGGGCGCGGCTCACGGTTCGTGGCCCCGGCGGATCGGCCGGATGTCGTCCGGGCTCCGGCGGCGCGCCGGGTTTCGCCCCCTCGTCCGGATTGCGCGCAGGCCCGTACACATCGGTGAACACCGGTGAACACCGACGTGGGGAGGGGTCCGGGGGCGGGGCCAGACGGCCCTTCGGCCACTCGGCCCGGTGAGTGCGCAGGGCCTGGCGCGGCATCCGGGCGGCAGAAATGGCACTTGTCGGGTTACCGTTCGAGTGGCCGTTGCGGGCTTCTGCCGTTTGACACGGGGGCGGGTTGTACCGTCACACTCCGCAGCGTCGCCGTACTGCGACCGAGTGCCGACCGGAGAGAAGAGCCAAGTTGTCCCCGACTAGCGAGACCGCAAAGGGCGGCCGCCGACTCGTCATCGTCGAGTCCCCTGCCAAGGCGAAGACGATCAAGGGCTATCTCGGCCCCGGATACGTCGTCGAGGCGAGCGTCGGGCACATCCGCGACCTCCCCAGTGGCGCGGCCGAGGTTCCCGACAAGTACACCGGTGAGGTCCGCCGTCTCGGTGTGGACGTCGAGCACGACTTCGCGCCGATCTACGTCGTCAACGCGGATAAGAAGGCCCAGGTCAGGAAGCTCAAGGAGCTGCTGGCCGAGTCCGACGAACTCTTCCTCGCCACCGATGAGGACCGCGAGGGCGAAGCCATCGCGTGGCACCTGCAGGAAGTCCTCAAGCCCAAGGTCCCCGTCCACCGGATGGTCTTCCACGAGATCACCAAGGACGCGATCCGCGACGCCGTCGCCAACCCGCGCGAGCTGAACCAGCGCATGGTCGACGCCCAGGAGACCCGCCGCATCCTCGACCGCCTCTACGGCTACGAGGTCTCGCCGGTCCTGTGGAAGAAGGTCATGCCGAAGCTGTCGGCGGGCCGCGTCCAGTCGGTGGCCACCCGCATGGTGGTCGAGAAGGAGCGCGAGCGCATCGCCTTCCGCTCGGCCGAGTACTGGGACCTGACCGGCACCTTCGCCACCGGCCGCGCCGGTGACGCCTCCGACCCGTCCACGCTGGTCGCCCGCCTGAACACGGTGGACGGCAAGCGCGTGGCCCAGGGCCGCGACTTCGGCTCGACCGGGCAGCTCAAGAGCGAGGTGCTGCACCTCGACGAGGCGAACGCGCGGGCGCTGGCCGCCGCGCTGGCGGAGACCTCCTTCGCCGTCCGGTCGGTCGAGTCCAAGCCGTACCGCCGCTCCCCGTACGCCCCGTTCCGTACGACGACGCTCCAGCAGGAGGCCTCGCGCAAGCTCGGCTTCGGTGCGAAGGCGACGATGCAGGTGGCGCAGAAGCTGTACGAGAACGGCTTCATCACCTACATGCGTACCGACTCCACGACGCTCTCCGACACCGCGATCTCGGCGGCGCGGGCGCAGGTCACGCAGCTCTACGGGGCCGAGTACCTGCCGGAGAAGCCCCGCGTCTACGCGGGCAAGGTCAAGAACGCGCAGGAGGCGCACGAGGCGATCCGTCCTTCGGGTGATCGTTTCCGCACCCCGGCCGAGACCGGTCTGACCGGCGACCAGTTCCGTCTGTACGAGCTCATCTGGAAGCGGACCGTCGCCTCCCAGATGAAGGACGCGGTCGGCAACTCGGTGACCGTGAAGATCGGCGGCCGGTCGGCCGACGGCCGCGACGCGGAATTCTCGGCCTCCGGCAAGACGATCACCTTCCACGGCTTCATGAAGGCCTACGTGGAGGGTGCGGACGACCCGAACGCCGAGCTCGACGACCGTGAGAAGCGTCTCCCGCAGGTCGCCGAGGGCGACGCGCTGTCGGCCGAGGACGTCACGGTCGACGGTCACTCGACCAAGCCGCCGGCCCGCTACACCGAGGCCTCGCTGGTCAAGGAGCTGGAAGAGCGGGAGATCGGCCGTCCGTCGACGTACGCGTCGATCATCGGCACGATCCTGGACCGCGGGTACGTCTTCAAGAAGGGCACGGCGCTCGTGCCGTCCTTCCTGTCGTTCGCCGTGGTCAACCTGCTGGAGACGCACTTCGGGCGGCTCGTCGACTACGACTTCACCGCCAAGATGGAGGACGACCTCGACCGCATCGCGCGGGGCGAGGCCCAGTCCGTGCCGTGGCTGAAGCGCTTCTACTTCGGCGCGGAGGACGCGACCGAGGTCGTGCCGGCCGACGGCGACGCGCTCGGCGGTCTGAAGGAGCTGGTGACCGACCTGGGCGCGATCGACGCCCGGGAGATCTCCTCCTTCCCCGTCGGCGAGGGCATCATCCTGCGCGTCGGCCGCTACGGGCCGTACGTGGAGCGCGGTGAGAAGGACGCCGAGGGCCACCAGCGGGCGGACGTCCCGGAGGAGCTGGCCCCCGACGAGCTGACGGTCGAGTACGCGGAGGAGCTCTTCGCGAAGCCGAGCGGCGAGTTCGAGCTCGGCAAGGACCCGATCAGCGGGAACGAAATCGTCGCGAAGGACGGTCGCTACGGGCCGTACGTGACGGAGATCCTCCCCGAGGGCACGCCCAAGACGGGCAAGAACGCGGTCAAGCCGCGGACGGCCTCGCTGTTCCAGTCGATGAGCCTGGACACGGTCACGCTCGAGGACGCCCTGCGCCTGATGTCCCTTCCCCGGGTCGTGGGCGTGGACGCGGAGGGCGCGGAGATCACCGCGCAGAACGGCCGCTACGGCCCGTACCTGAAGAAGGGCACGGACTCGCGGTCGCTGGAGACCGAGGACCAGCTCTTCGCCATCACCCTGGAGCAGGCGCTCGCGATCTACGCGCAGCCGAAGCAGCGGGGGCGCGCGGCGGCCAAGCCGCCGCTGAAGGAGCTCGGTACGGACCCGGTGAGCGAGAAGCCGGTGGTCGTCAAGGACGGCCGGTTCGGCCCGTACGTGACGGACGGCGAGACGAACGCGACGCTGCGGCGGGACGACGACGTCGAGACCATCACGCCGGAGCGGGGCTACGAGCTGCTCGCGGAGAAGCGCGCCAAGGGTCCGGTGAAGAAGACGGCCAAGAAGGCTCCGGCGAAGAAGGCCCCGGCGAAGAAGGCGACGGCCACGAAGACGGCTGCCGCGAAGAAGACGGCGGCGAAGAAGACGACGACCGCCAAGAAGGCGACCACGGCGAAGAAGACGGTCGTGAAGAAGACGGCGGCCGTACCGGCGGACGAGTAGTCGCCGAGTAGTCACCGGCAGGGCCCGTGCGATGCGCACGGGCCCTGCCTCTTTCGGGGCCTCGGACGGTGGGTCGGGGGTCACACCGGACCTTGTCCACAGGGCTCCGCGCCCGCCAAGGACAGCGGATAGGCTGGGCGGATGACGCGAGCCGAGCAGCCAACGGTCGTGACCGCCGCCACCGACACCACCGACACCACCGACACCGCACCCACCTACGACGAAGCCCTCGCCGCGGACTCCCGCGAGCGCGCGGTGCGCGCCCTGCTGCGCACCCCCGGGCTGCGCCGTCTGTGGAGCGCGCAGTTCGTGAGCGGCATCGGCGATGCCCTCGCCCTGCTGGTCCTGGTGCTGCTGGTCTTCCAGGCGGCCGTGGACCAGGGGGCCTTCGGCGGTGATTACACCGGCTGGGCCCTCGCCGTCGCCGCCGTCTTCGGCGTCCGCGTGGTGTCCACCGTCCTCTTCGGCGCGGTCCTCCTGGGACCCCTGTCCAAGCTCACCGCCCCCGGCGGCACGCTGGACCGCCGCTGGACGATGATCGGCGCCGACGGGATCCGGCTCGGGCTCTTCGTCGTGGCCCCGCTGTGGCTCGACTGGATCGGCCCGCACGCGGTGATCGCCCTGCTCGCCACCGTCTTCGTCTCCGGCGCCGCCGAGCGGCTCTGGGGGCTGGCCAGGGACAGCGCCGCGCCGGGTCTGCTGCCGGCGCCGCCGCCGGAGGGGGCGACCGTACGGCCGCTGCCCGATCACCTCGACTCACTGCGCCGGCTGAACCTGCGTACCGCCTTCGCCGCCATGCCGATCGCCGCCGCCGCGCTGCTCGCCGCGACGCTGATCGGCAAGGCGCTCGGTCTCGGCATCGGCTGGTTCGCCGAGAACCAGGCGGCCCTCGGCTCGTACGTGGCCTCCGGCCTCTTCGCGGCCTCCGTCTCGCTGCTGCTCCCGCTGGTGCTGCCCGCCACGAAGACCCCGCGGCCCCGCTCCCCGCTGGAGGGCCTGCGGGCCCCCAAGGCGGGGGACCGGCCGGAGAAGGGGCGTACGGGGGCCATCCCGCTGTTCGTCCTCGTCTGCGGGGCGGTCGCCGGAGCCATCGCGGCCGCCGCCGCCGTGGCCGTCCTGCACGCCGCCGACCTGGGGGGCGGAGCGGCCGCGTTCTCGCTGTTCGTACTGGCCCTGCTCGGCGGCACCGCGCTGGGCATCCGCGCCACCCAGGCCGGCAAGGTCCTCCCCGCCCTGTCCCGGCGCCGCCTGCTGGCGCTGGCCGTGGGGGTGGCCGGGCTGGCGCTGCTGCTGACCGGGCTGGTTCCGGACACCTCGACGGTGGTGTTCCTCTCGCTGCTCGCCGGCACCGCCGCGGGCGTCGCCGCGAACACCGGGCACACGCTGCTCGACCAGGAGACCGAGGAGTTCCGCAGGGCCCGGGTCACCGAGCACCTGCAGGCCGTCGTCCGGGTCTGCGTGGCCGTCGGTGCCGTGGCCGCACCGCTGCTGGCCGCCCTGATCGGACCGCACCGGCTGGCCGTCGGCGAGGTCGTCTTCGCGCACGGCGGAGCGGACTTCACGCTGATGCTGGTCGGCGCCCTGCTGCTGCCGGTCGCCGTCATCGTCCTGGCCAAGGCCGACGACCGCGGCGGAGTACCGCTGCGCCGCGACCTGCGCGAGGCGCTGCGCGGCGGGGAGCCGGTCCAGGCCGCGTCCGACGCCGGGTTCTTCATCGCCCTGGAGGGCGGCGACGGCGCCGGCAAGTCCACCCAGGTCGAGGCGATGGCCGACTGGATACGGGCCAAGGGGCACGAGGTCGTCGTCACGCGCGAGCCCGGGGCCACCCCGGTCGGCAAGCGGCTGCGCTCGATCCTGCTCGACGTGTCCTCCGCGGGCCTGTCGAACCGCGCCGAGGCCCTGCTGTACGCGGCCGACCGCGCGGAGCACGTGGACACCGTCGTGCGCCCCGCCTTGGAGCGCGGCGCGGTGGTCATCACCGACCGCTACATCGACTCCTCGGTGGCCTACCAGGGCGCCGGCCGGGACCTGTCCCCGACCGAGATCGCCCGCATCTCGCGCTGGGCCACGAGTGGCCTCGTACCGAATCTGACCGTGCTGCTCGACGTGTCGCCGGAGACGGCCCGGGAGCGGTTCACGGAGGCGCCCGACCGGCTGGAATCGGAGCCGGCGGAGTTCCACCAGCGAGTGCGGGCCGGGTTCCTGACCCTGGCCGCGGCCGACCCCGGCCGCTACCTGGTGGTCGACGCGGGCCAGGACCCGGAGTCGGTCAGCACCGTCGTGCGCCACCGGCTGGACCGGATGCTCCCGCTGTCGGAGGCCGAGGTGGCCGCGCAGGCGGAAGCCCGCCGGCTCGCCCTGGTGGAGGCCGCGCGCAAGGCCGAGGAAGAGGCGGCCCGCAAGGCCGAGGAAGCCCGGCTGCTGGCGGAGGAAGAGGCCCGCAAGGTCCGCGAGGCCGAGGAGGCCCGGATCGCGGCAGAGGCCGAGGCCGCCCGCAAGGAACGCGAGGAGCGGCTGCGCGCCGAGGAGGAGGCCCGTGCGCGGGCCGAGGCCGAGCGGCTGCGGCTGGGGGCCGAGGAGAAGGCCCGCGCGGTGGAGGCCGAGCGGCTGCGCAAGCAGTCGGAGGAAGAGGCCCGGCTGCACGCCGAGGCCGAGGAGCGCCGGCTGGAGAAGCAGCGGCGGGCGGAGGAGGCCCTGCTGAAGGCCGAGGAGGCGCGGCGGCTGGCCGAGGCCTCGGCGGCGGAGGCGGCGGCGAAGTCCGCGGCGGCCGCGGCTGCCGCCGCCTCGGTGGCGGCCACTTCGGCGTCCGTGCCGGCGATTCCCCCTGCTCCGGCGGCTCCCCCTGCTCCGGCGGCTCGCCCGGGTTCCGGGCCCAAGGCCGACCTGCGCAAGGAGCCGCACCACGACGAGGCCGTCACGATCGAGACCCCGGTCGTCAAGCGGGTCGTGCAGCCGGACGACGTCACCCAGACGGTCCCGGTCCCGAAGGCCGATCCGGCGGCGGGCCCGGCGGGTCCGGCGGACGAGACGGCCGTGCTGCCGCCCGTCCGCGCGACGGGTCCGGCGGACGAGACGGCGGTCCTGCCGCCCGTACGCCCCACGGGCGCGGGTGAGGCGGCGGCCACGCGGCCGGCGGCGCCCCGGGCCTCGTACTCCGCGTCGCGGCCGACGGCCCGGCGCCCCGAGGAGAACCCGGCCGACCGGGTCCCGCCGGGCATATTCCGCGACTCGGGCAACGACGCGACCCGTGAACTGCCGCTCCCCGCCGAGGACGGCCGGCCGCGCAGGCCGCGCTCGGACTGGGCGGAGGAGACTCCGCTGGACGATCTGCCGACGCTGGCGGACGAGCTGCTGGGATGGCGCCGGGACGACGAGGACGACCAGGGCCGGGACCAGGGACAGGGCCGGGGACCGCGCCGCGGCTGACCGTGGCGGGTATGGGCTGTACGGCGCTACGGCGGGTACGGCGGGGCGGGTACGGCGGTTGACGGCCGGGGTCGTCGTGGGGGCCTGCTGACGGGGATTGTCAGTGGGAGCCGCCACACTGGGTGAGCAGACGGCACGGACGGTACGCGAGGGAAAGGCGGTGGGCGGGATGCCCGTATGGGACGACCTGGTCGGACAGGAGCGGGTCCAGACGCAGCTGGCCGCCGCCGCGGTCGACGCCGACGCCCTGGTCACCGCCATCGAGGCGCGCACCCCGCCGCCGGCCGCCTCCAAGATGACGCACGCCTGGCTGTTCACCGGACCGCCCGGCTCGGGCCGCTCCACCGCCGCCCGCGCCTTCGCCGCCGCGCTCCAGTGCACGAGTCCGGACCGCGCCCTCGGTGGCGAGCCGGGCTGCGGGTTCTGCGACGGCTGCCACACCACCGTGATCGGCACGCACGCGGACGTGGAGATCGTCCGTACCGATCAGCTGTCCATCGGCGTGAAGGACACCCGAGCCCTGGTGCGCCGGGCGCAGCTCTCCCCGGCCGTCGGGCGCTGGCAGGTCATCGTCCTGGAGGACGCCGACCGGCTGACGGAGGGCGCCGGGAACGTCCTGCTCAAGGCCGTGGAGGAGCCCGCTCCACGGACCGTGTGGCTGCTGTGCGCCCCCTCGCTGGAGGACGTGCTGCCCACCATCCGTTCCCGCTGCCGCCACCTTTCGCTGCGCACCCCGCCGGTGTCCGCCGTCGCCGAGGTGCTCGTACGGCGCGACGGCATCGAGCCGGCCGTCGCGCAGGCCGCCGCCCGCGCGACCCAGGGGCACATCGGCCGGGCCCGCCGGCTCGCCACCGACGACGCGGCCCGCTCACGGCGCTCCACCGTGCTGCGGCTGCCGATGCGCGTGGCCGACGTGGGCGATTGTCTGAAGGCTGCGCAGGAGCTGGTGGACGCCGCCGGGGAGGACGCCAAGCAGGTCGCGGAAGAGGTCGACACCAAGGAGACCGAGGAGCTGAGGGCCGCGCTCGGCGCCGGGGCGGGCACGGGCGGGCGGATGCCGCGCGGTACGGCGGGCGTGATGAAGGAGCTGGAGGACCGGCAGAAGCGCCGGCGGACGCGTACGCAGCGCGACAGCCTCGACCTGGCCCTGACCGACCTCACCGGCTTCTACCGGGACGTCCTGGCGATCCAGTTCGGCTCCTCGCTGGCCATCGCGAACGAGGAGATACGGCAGGACCTGGACCGGATCGCCCGGGAGTCGGGCCCGGAGCGCACACTGCGGCGCATCGAGGCGATCATCGCGTGCCGGCGGGCGCTGGACCGCAACGTCGCCCCGCTGCTGGCCGTCGAGGCCATGACGATGTCGCTGCGCGCCGGCTGACGCGCGCGACGCCGCCCCGGCCCGCGGCCGTGCCCGTGCCGGCGGCCGTGCCCGTGCCGGCGCCCGTGCCCGCGCCTGCGACTTCGGTTGACGGCCTCACCCGTTCGAGGGGTCCGCGGGGCGGGTCGCAGACGCCGCTGGTCCGTGCGGGGCGGCGCCCCGAGCCCGGGCGGCCGCCCGCCGCCCGGCGCGGGTGCCACCGCCCCGGGTGTGCCCGCAGGCCGTAGGCTCCGGGAATGGACACCAGTCGCCTGCTGCGCACCACCGGGACCGTGATCGCCGCTGCGGGGCTACTGCTCTCCGGGTGCACCACGGGCGGTTCGGGAACACCCCGCGCCGCCGCATCGTCCGGCGGGGCCTCCCCGGCGGCGTCGGCCGAGCCGACCGCCGTCCCGGCGGCCCTGCGCCCGTACTACGACCAGAAGCTGAGCTGGCGCGAGTGCGGTGTGCCCGGCTTCGACTGCACCACCATGAAGGTCCCGCTGGACTACGAGAACCCCGGGGCCGGGGACATCGACATCGCGGTGTCCCGCCGCAAGGCCACCGACCCCGCCAAGCGGCTCGGCTCCCTGGTGGTGAACCCGGGAGGTCCGGGCGGCTCCGGAATCGGCTACCTCCAGGCGTACGCGGGCATCGGATACCCGGCCCCGGTCCGTGCCGCGTACGACATGGTCTCCTTCGACCCGCGCGGCGTGGACCGCAGCAGCCCCGTGGAATGCCTGGACGGCCCGGCCATGGACGCGTACACGCAGGTGGACCAGACGCCGGACACGCCGGCGGAGCGGGCCCTGCTGGTGGCCGCCTTCAAGGAGTTCGCGGCCGCCTGCCAGACACACTCGCAGCGGGTCCTGCCGCACGTGTCCACGGTCGACGCCGCCCGCGACATGGACGTGCTGCGTGCGGTGCTGGGCGACGAGAAGCTGAACTACGTCGGAGCCTCGTACGGCACCTTCCTCGGGGCGATGTACGCCGACCTCTTCCCGGGCCGGGCCGGACGGCTGGTCCTGGACGGGGCGATGGACCCCTCCCGGCCCGCGGTGGAACTGAACCGGGACCAGACGGAGGGCTTCGAGACCGCCTTCCGGGCCTTCGCGGCGGACTGCGCGAAGCAGACCGACTGCCCGCTCGGCCAGGGCAGCCCTGAGCAGATCGCGGAACGCCTGAAGGAGTTCTTCCGCAAGGTCGACGCCCAGCCGATCACCACGACGGACCGGTCGCGCGCCACGCTCGGCGAGTCGCTGGCGACGACCGGGGTGATCGCCGCCCTCTACGACGAGAACGCCTGGCCGCAGCTGCGCGAGGCGCTCGCGTCCGCGATCAAGGACGGCGACGGCGACGGGCTGCTCGCCCTCGCCGACAGCTACTACGAGCGCGGGGCGGACGGCAAGTACGCCAACCTCATGTCGGCCAACGCCGCCGTCAACTGCCTCGACCAGCCCCCGGCCTTCGCCGACCCCGCGGCGGTCGAGAAGGCGCTGCCCTCCTTCGAGAAGGCCTCCCCGGTCTTCGGCGCGGGCCTGGCCTGGGCCTCGCTGAACTGCACGTACTGGCCGGCGAAGGCCACCGGCACGGCCCAGGCGCTGCACGCGAAGGGCGCTCCGCCGATCATGGTGGTCGGCACCACCCGCGACCCGGCGACCCCGTACAAGTGGGCCGAGGCCCTGGCGAGCCAGCTCGACTCGGGGGTCCTGCTGACCTACGACGGCGACGGCCACACGGCGTACGGCCGGGGCAGCACTTGCATCGACTCGACGATCAACGACTACCTCCTGGAGGGCACCGCTCCGCAGGACTCGAAGAGGTGCTGACTCCCGCCGACGGGGCCGCCGAAGACCCCTGTTCGGGGCACCCCGTTTAACCCTGTAGACTTGGCGCCGCTGCTGATGAGAGCCTCCCACCAGGGAAATTCTTTTCTTCCCAGCGGTGCCGCCTTAGCTCAGCTGGCCAGAGCAACGCACTCGTAATGCGTAGGTCTCGGGTTCGAATCCCGAAGGCGGCTCGGATTAGCCCCAGGACTCACTCGCCGTGACCTGGGGCTTTTTCATGCCCCGGCGTGGCTGCTCGACGGAGCTGCGCGCGGGCGGCTCGGGCCGGCTGTTCCGGCGTCCAGGGTGCCGGTCGAGCTGAGACAGTACGCTGAACCAGGCGGGATCGGACCCGTTCGTATGGCCCGGGAGGTGGGTCATGACTGCCGAGACGGCAGCCCCTGCATGGATGCACGAGCAGATCACGGCAGAGCAGTACGACTCCTGGTCCGAGGACCAGTGTGCGGGGATCGAGATCGTGGACGCGATGGTCGTCGTGAGCCCCAGTGCGTCCAAGCGGCACCATCGCCTCGCTCGGATGCTGGCGAACTCCTTGGAGGCGGCCGCCGGGCCGGACTGGAACGCTGATACGGACTTTGACGTCCGACTTCAGGACGTCCCGCTCACCAACCGTCGTCCGGATGTCGTGGTGTACCGGGCGGACACGATCGACCTCACGCCCACCCGTCCCGAGCACGTGCTGTTGGTCGTGGAGGTTGTGTCTCCAGGGTCGGAGACCACCGATCGGATCGTGAAGGCGGACCAGTACGCCACGGCCGGCATCGCCTTCTACTGGCGGGTCGAGCAGGCCGCGACGGGTGTCTCTTTGGTGTACACCTACGTTCTCGATCCCGCGACCAGGGCCTACCGAGACGGAGACGTGTTCACCGGCGTCGTCAAGGTTTCGGCTCCCTTTCCGGTGGAGTTCGACCTCGGCCAGGTCTGACCTCCTGCCGGGTGGCTGAGGCTCGGCGTGGCCTCGGGTTCCTGTGTGCGATCAGCTCTGCGGGTGAGTGGGGCGCCCTTGCGACAGGCGGGACTGCCAGGCCCAGCGGGCCAGGGCGCCCACGGCGAGCGAGGTGACGATCGCGCCCCGGTCGATGACGTGGGGGAGGCCCGGGAAGAAGGCGAAGAACGCGAAGGATGCTGCCGTGGCGACCGGGAAGGCGGCCAGGAAAGCGGCCAGACCGGCGCGGCGACGCTCGGTTTCCCACGCGGAGTCGCCGGGGGAGGGCTGTGTCCTTCAGGCGGAGTTGGTGTCTGCCGGAAGGGAACGTGCGCTGCTGCCTTGAAGTTGTGCCCCACGAGAGGCGTTCGTGCCGGCCGCGCCCTCGGCTGTTCTGCCGCGATGGGCGGTCGTGATCGGGGGGTGTGGGGCTCGGGTCAGGGGTGGTGTTTCGGGAGGAAGGCCGCGGGGACGGTGGCCAGGGCCAGGAGGACCGCCGCGATCGCGTACGTGGTGCGGAAGCCCGACGGGGTGGTGCCGGCGCCGCTCAGGGTGACTGAGAGCAGGGCCGTGCCGATCGAGGCGCCGATCTGGGAGTTGATGCTGAGGATGGTGCTCGCCGCGGTCAGGCGGGACCTGGGGAGGTCCCGGCTCGCGGTGGTCATCGTCGGCATCAGGACCATGCCGGCGCCGATGCCCATGACGACCGAAGCGGCGACGAACCGCCAGGGTGCGGCCTCCGGGGACCCGGCCTGGAGGGCGGTCAGGGCCATGCCCAGCGCGCCCGTCGCGATCCCGATGCGGATCAGCCGGCGCGGGGACACCTTGTCGACGCGGCGCGAGGCGATCTGCATGACCAGCCCCACGGTGAGGCCGGTCGGGGCGCCCAGCAGTCCGGCCGCCGTCGCGCTCATGCCGCGGCCCTGCTGCCAGTACATCGGTCCGAGCAGCATGGAACCGAAGTAGCCGCAGGTGAAGAGGGTGAGCGTGAGGATTCCGGTGCCGAAGGTGCGGTCGCGCAACAGGCGGAGGTCGAGGAGCGGTTCACGGGCCGTCAGGGCCCTTCGGGCGAAGGCGGCCACGAGCGCGGCCCCGGCCAGGGTGGGGAGCAGGGCGTCGGGGGCGGTGAAGGTGCCGCCTTCGCCGCCCCGGGCCAGGCCGTAGAGGAGCAGGGCGAGGCCCGGGGAGAGCATCAGCAGGCCGGGCACGTCCAGCCGGGGCGCGGCGGACGGGTCGCCGGGGGTGTCGGAGCGCAGCAGCTTCGCGGCGAGGAACAGGGCGAGCGCCCCCACGGGGAGGTTGACCAGGAAGATCCACTGCCAGGACGCCGAGTCGACCAGCCAGCCGCCCAGCACCGGGCCGGCCACCGGACCGACGATGATGGGCAGCCCGAGCAGGGCCATCACCCGCCCGAGCCGGGCGGGGTCCGCCGTACGCATCACCATGGCCATGCCGACGGGCATGAGCAGCCCGCCGCCGAGGCCCTGTACCGCGCGGAAGGCGATCAGGCTCCCGGCGCTCCAGGCGCACGCGGCGAGCAGGGAGCCGAGGGAGAACAGGGTGAGGGCGCCCAGGTAGGTGCGTTTGGCGCCGAAGCGGCCCATCGCCCAGGCCGAGGCCGGGATGACGGCGGCGAGCGCGAGCGTGTAGGCACTGGCGGCCCACTGGATCGTTGCCAGGGGGGCGTGGAAGGCCTCGGAGAGGCGGTGCAGGGCGACGTTGACGATCGTCATGTCGAGGACCGACATGACCGAGCCGACGATGACGACGCCCGCGGTGCGATGGAGTTGGCGCGATGGAGTCGGCGGAGTCGATGAAGTCGGCGGAGTCGGCGGAGTCGGCGGGTCCGCGGGGCCGGCCGGGTGCGGGAGGCCGGCTGGGGCGGCGCCGCCGGGGGCCGGCGTGGTGTCCGTGGGGGTGGCCTGCGGGGTCGTGCCTCCGGGGGTACGGGGCGTACGCATCTTCGCGCGCCCCTCAGCCCTGGTACGGGCGGCTCGTGCGGGCGGCGCGCAGCGCGCGTCCCCACCAGGCCAGCTGTCCGAGCATGCCCTTGACCGCGCCCTCGGCCACGGCGGTGTCACGCGGAACGCCGTCCGGGCCGAGCCCGGACCACGGGCCGTGCAGGCTGACGGAGTCGCGCACGGTCACGGCGTGCAGCTCGGCGAAGACCAGCCGGAGCTGCTCGACGGCGCGCAGGCCGCCGCCGATGCCGCCGTAGGAGACGAAGCCGGCGGGCTTGGCGTGCCATTCCTCGCGGTGCCAGTCGATGAGGTTCTTCAGTACCGCCGGGAAGCTGTGGTTGTACTCCGGGGTGACGATGACGAAGGCCTCGGCGGCGGCCAGCCGCGGGCTGACCTTCGCGAGGGCGGCGGCCGCCTGCTCGTTCGGGGAGCCGCCCCAGCCGGGCATGGCCAGCGGCAGGTCGATGTCGGCGAGGTCGATCAGGTCGAGGTCCAGGCCGCCGATGGCGCCGGCTGCGCCGAGGAACCAGTCGGCGACGGCGGCGCCCTGACGGCCCTCGCGGACGCTGCCGAGGATGACGGCGACGCGCAGCGGCGCGTCCTCGCCGGGAGTGGAAGCGGGAGTGGAAGCGTGAGCGGAAGTGTGGGTGGAAGTGTGGGTGGAAGCGTGGGTGGCGGTCATGGCAGGTTCCCCCTCGTCGGTGGTGCGGCCGCTCCGTGTGGGCCGCTCCTCCGGTAAGGTACAACGAGCGTTGTAAAAAATGCAACGGGCGTTGTACTTTTTATGTGGAGGCGAAGTGAGCGGCGCAACCAGTGCCAAGAAGCTGGAGAGGCAGGTCGCCATCGCGAGCGCGTCCTGCGGGGTCTTCGGGCGCGAGGGCTACACCCGGGCGACGGTCGACGAGCTCGCCGCCGCGGCGGGCGTCTCGACCCGCACCCTCTACAACCACTTCCCGGGCGGCAAGGCGATGCTCTTCGCCACCGTCGTCACCTGGACCTCGGGGCAGGTGCGCGATGCCCAGATCGCCCAGATCGAAGCCGTCCTGAACCCCGAACGCCCGCCCCGCCCCGAGGACCTGGAGAGGGACCTCGTCGCCTTCGCGCACCGGGTCAACGGGCTCATGACCGACTACGCCGACCACTTCGCGCTCGTCCGCCACATCCACGCCGAAGCCGACCACGTGCCGCCGGAGGTGCGTGAGGCCTGGGTGAACGCCGGCCCTGGCCCCGTGTCCCGGGCTCTCGCGGACGCGATGGCGGGCCTCGACGCCGCCGGGCTGATCGACGTACACGGTGACGCGATGCTGGCGGGCGCCCACTTCATGGCGCTGACCTCGCACTCCATCTGGCAGCTCTCCCATTACGGGGTCATGCCCCTCCCCAAGGAGCAGACCGACCGCCTGATCTCGGGCGGCGTGGGCGCCTTCCTGCGGGCCTATCGGGCCAATTGAGTCCGAAACCGGGGCGCCGCGCCCGAGGGTGGGCTATGCAGGGGCGGGGCCGGGCGCACTCCTTACCGTGGAGGCGGCCGGTGGCGACGCGTGAGGGGGGCTCTGTGGAGGAGTTGGCGGCGCTTGCCGCGGCGGCGGCCGCGCAGTTCGTGGGGCTGGCGGTCTCCGACGGCTGGGAGTCGGCCAAGGGGCGGCTGGCGGGCTTCTTCGGCCGACGGGGCCAGGGGGAGGACGCGGCGGCAGCAGGGGACGCGGATTCGGCGGCAGCCGGGGAGGCCGGGGCAGCCGGGGAGGTCGCCGGCGGGGACGCGGGGCCGGCGGAGCTGGCCGTCGTCACCGAACTCGCCGAGGGCGGCCGGGACGCGTGGCGCGACGGACTGCTGCGCGTACTCCTGGAACGGCCCGGGGCCGAGGCGGAACTGCGCGCTCTGCTCGGGGAACTCGGCGGACCGGCGGGGCTGGTGGTCAACTCCGGTGCGCAGTACGGCCTCTACCAGGGCGCCGTCATCCACGGCGGCGTGAACTACCACGTGACCGCGCCGGAAGCCGCCGAGGTGCCCGACGAGATCCCCGCGCTGCGCACCCGCTTCCACAACCGCACCGGCGAACTGGCCGCGATCGACGGGCTGATCCCCGAAGGTGCCGACCACGTCGGCGTGCTCCTGCTCGGAGGCACGCCCGGCGTCGGCAAGACCGCGACGGCGACCCGCTGGGCGCACCGTTCGCGGCCCCGGTTCCCCGACGGGCAGCTCTACGTGGACTTCGCCGCCCTGCGCGGTCCGTCCGGCGGCGCGGACGTCTCGGCCGCCGTCGGAATGTGCCTGCGGTCCCTGGGGGTCGGCGAGGACTACCTCCCGCACTCCCTGGCCGAGCGCACCCGGCTGTACCAAAAGCGTTCCCAGGGCCGCCGGATGCTGCTCATGCTCGACGACGTCAGCGACCCCGCGCAGGTCAGGGCCCTGATGCCGCAGGGCGCGGGCAGCGCCCTGGTGGTCACGAGCAGCAGCGCCCGGCTCACCGAACTGTTCGCCGACGGGGCCGTACCGCTGGACCTCGAGCCGCTGGACACCGCGAGCGCGCTGCTGATCCTCGCCGACCGCTGCGGGGAGCGGGCGATCGGCGCCGAGCCCGAAGCGGCCGAGCGGCTCGTCGCGCTGTGCGGCGGGCTGCCCGTCGCCCTGCACATCGTGGCGGCCCGGCTGCTGACCACCCGTCGGCTGACCCTGGCGGGCCTCGCCGGCGAACTGGCCGACGAGTCCCGCCGGCTGACCGCGATGTCCCTCCGAGGGGAGCGCACGGTGTCCGTATCCGCCGTCTTCGATTCCGCCTACCGTCAACTGCAGCCCGCGGAAGCCCGGCTGTACCGCCTGCTCGGCAGGCTCCCCGGCCGGACCTTCGACGCCGCCACGGCGGCCGCCGCCGCGGAGCTCGGCGTGCGGGAGACCGAGGCACTGCTCGACGTACTCCAGGACGCGCGCCTCCTGGAGTACGGGGAGGCCGGGGAGGCCGGGCGGGCCGGGGAGGGCCGCTACCACCTGCACGACCTCGTACGGCTGCACGCGCGCGAGCGCGCCGAGGCCGAGGAGGGGCCCGCCGCCCACCGGGACCTCGTGGAGCGGGTCGCCCGCCACTACGTCGTGCGCGTCGGGCACGCCGACCGGGCCGTACGCGCCGAGCGACTGCGGATCGCGGACTTCGACCCCGGTCCGGAGCCGAGCCCGTTCCCCGGCGGGGCGGACGGCCGGGCGCGGGCCCTGGAGTGGCTGGAGGCGGAGCGGGCCGGCATCGTCGCCCTGCTCCGCGAGGCCTCCGCGCTCGGACTGCGCACGCCCGTGTGGCAGCTCGCGGAGGGGTTCACGGCGCTGTTCTTGTACCGCCGGCACCTGGGGGACTGGCGGGAATCCCTCGAACTGGGCGCCGCCGCGGCCGAGGAAGACCTCGTACCGGCCGCCGAGGCGCGGCTGCGCAGCATGCTGTCGCGGCCGCTGATGGACCTGGGCGAGGCCGGGCAGGCCCGCGCCGAGCTGGACAAGGCCGTGGCCTGCGCCGAGGTGGCCGGCCGGACCGTGCTGCGGGCCTCGGTCATGGAGTTCCTCGGCCGCTACCTGGACCGGGTCGAGCCGGCCCGCGCCATCGAGGCGTACGAGCGCTCGCTGGCGCTGAACACCGAGGCCGGCGAGGCCCGGGGCGCGGCCATCGCCCTGCTCTTCCTCGGCTGCGCCCAGGACGCCGCCGGGGATCCGGCCCGGGCGCTGGAGACCCTGACCCGGGCGCGGGAGGCGTTCCTCGCCGGAGCCGAACCCGACCGGCGGATGGCGGCCCGGGCGGCCATCGCCCTGGGCCGGGCCCACGACCGGCTGGGGGAGAGCGCGCGGGCGGTGGCCGTACTGCGCCAGGCGGTACGGGTGCTGGCGGGGCAGGGGGCCGCGCACTACGAGGCGGAGGCGCTGCTGGTCCTCGCGGACCTCGCGGAGCGGCCGGGCGGCGACCGGGCGGGCCTCGCGGCGGACCTGTCCCGGGCCCTGGAGATCCACGAGGCGGGCGGCAGCCCGCTGGCGGAGTCCCTGCGCGAGCGGCTGCGCGCCCTGGAGCCGTAGGGGTGCCCTGCCGGTCAGGCCGGGCTCGCGGCGTCTGGCGCCTCGCGATGCACGGCGCCAGACGCCGCTCCCTAATCCGGCCCGACCGGCAAGACAGCCCCTAGGCGCAGCCGTACGAGGCCCTGCCCCGGGCCCGTCCCCAGCCGCAGGGACACCTCCCCGTCGGCGAGGGGCCGGCCCGAGCGCAGGCAGGCGTACACGGCGGCCGCGGCGAGCCCCGGGTCACCGGAGCCTTCGACGGCCAGGGTCCGGCCGTCGCGCAGCCCGACGAGGGCGACACCGGCCCCGGCGGCCCCGGCGACACCGGCCCCGGCCCCGGCCCCGGAGGACCCGGCGGCCCCGGAGGACCAGGCGGTGCCGACGGCCGTGACCGCCGCCAGCACGGCGCCGGGCCAGGCCGCCAGGGTGTCCGCGACCCACCCCGCCGGGTCCCCGGCAGCGCGGCCGAGCACGACGGACGCACTCTCCGCCAGGCGCCGGTCCGGCTCGGTGTCCTCGCAGGCGAGATGGGTGAAGCCGGTCCCGGAGCCGTCCCCGGGGGCCGGTTCCCCGGCCGCCGCCGCAAAGCGGCGCACCACGACCGGCCCGGCGCCGGGCCCGGTGACTCCGGAGCCGCCCCCGGTGGTCACCCACCACGCGGTGCAGGGCGTGGCCCGGGGTGGCTCGGGCAGCGCGAGGGCGGGCGCGTACGGCGGGGCGGAATCCGGCTCGGCCAGCCGGAGCAGCCGGTACAGGGCGCCGCGCAGCCGGGCGTGGGCCCGCCCCGGCTCGGCGAAGGCCTGCCGGGCGACGGGGGCGTAGCGCCCGGGCTCGTACCCGTCGACGGCGGCTGCGACCCGCGCCGCCAGCTCCGTACCCCGCGCGCCGGGCTCCAGCCGGGGTGCGAGCCGGGCGAGCGAGGCGGCGGCGGTGCCGGGCACGGACTCCTCGCCGAAGGCGCCGAGCAGGACGGGCGTGCCGAGGGCGGCTCCGTACAGGGTCACGGAGCCGTGGTCGCCGATCACCAGGTCGGCGGCGACGAGCGCGGACCGCCAGTCGTGGACGGGCGGCACCAGGATCAGACCGGCTGCGAGCGCCGACGCCAGCTGGGAGGTGCGCAGCTGCCAGGCACCGTGCCGGGACCAGACGTTCGGGTGGAGGACCAGCGCGACCCGGTACTCGTCGTACGGCAGCGCGGCGAGCAGCCGGGCGGGCAGCTTCGGGTCCTGGCCGATGAGGGAGGACCCGGCCCAGGTGGAGCTGACCACGACGAGCCGCCGGTCGTCCGGCACCCCGAGGGCCCGCCGGTGCGCGGGGCGCCGGGCCAGGCCGGCGAGGAGTTCGTCGTAGCAGGGGTCGCCGACGAGGAGGGTGTGCCCGGCCGTCTTGGGATGCGCGGCGAGGAGCTGTTCCTCCTGGCCGGGGTGGGAGACGGCGAGCCAGGCCCGGCCGGCTTCGAGGAGCGCGTCCGGGACGAGCCCGGAGAGACGGACGCGGTCGGCGCGGGAATCGGGGACCAGCTTCTGGAAGCCGACCCCGTGGGGGAGGACGAGGACGGGGCAGTCGCCCGCCGGTACCTCGATGTTCTCGCTCGCGGAGAGGATCAGGTCGGGGGCGGCTTCGGGGATCCGGTCCCAGGGGATCACGCGGCAGCCGGCGTCGTGGAGCAGGTCGAGGACCCCTTCGCCGAAAGCGGAGGTGGGGTCGTGGGCGAACACCACGGAGATCCGGCCGTCGTCGCGGACGAGGGCGGGCAGGCATTCCAGGACGCGGACGGTCGAGGTGACCGTACGGGCGGCGACGACCAGGGTGCGGTCGGCGTGGAACGTGGCCCAGCGATCGGCCGGGGCGGCCGGGCTAGGCGGGGTGGTGTTCATGGCCACCCCGGAAAACTACGTGCCCACCGCCCGAATCACCGTCGCGGATCGCGGATCGCGGATCGCGGATCGCGGATCGCGGATCGCGGATCGCGGATCGCGGATCGCGGATCGCGGATCGTTCCAGCATGCGCGTATCGCATCCCATGCCGGCAAACAATCCTTTCCCGTCGGTGAAAGCCCAGTTGGGCCGGGGCCTCACACCGTACTGGGGTACCCGTCCTCCGGGTCGCCCGGCCCCCGCCCCGGGGCTACGTTGGAGGGGTGAGCACGACACGGTTGCGCAGGGCGGCTGTGGGAGCAGCCGCAGTGGGGCTCCTCATGGTGCCCGTGGGGGCCGGTGTCGGGTACGCCGTGGACGTGCCGACACCCCCGGCGGCGAGCGGTTCGGCCGTCTCCGACGAGTTTCCGCAGCTCACCCCCGCCGTGGCGCGGCAGTTGGACGACGCCATCCGGAAGGTGATGGACGAGGCGAAGGTGCCCGGGGTGCAGGTGGCCCTGTCGGCGCCGGGCAAGGGGGCGTACGTACGGGCCTTCGGCGTGGCCGACAAGGCCACCGGTGCGCCCATGACCGACCGCCTCAACATGCGGATCGGCAGCGAGACCAAGACCTTCACCGTGACCGCGATGCTGAAGCTGGTCGACGAGGGCAAGATCGGGCTGGACGACCCCATAGGCAAGTACGTCGAGGGCGTGCCGAACGGCGACCGCATCACGCTGCGCGAGCTGGCGGGCATGCGCAGCGGGCTGTTCAACTACTCGGCCGACGAGGACTTCTTCAAGGCGCTGACCAGCGATCCCCAGCGGCCCTTCACCCCGCAGGAACTGCTCGCGTACTCCTTCAAGCACCCGGTGCTCTTCGAGCCGAACGCGAAGTTCGACTACTGCAACACCAACCTGATCCTGCTCGGGCTCGTCGTGGAGAAGATCAGCGGGCAGACGCTCGCCGACTACATCGCCGAGGAGGTACTGCGGCCCGCCGGGCTGAAGAACACCCTCTTCCCGACCGGCGCCGAGTTCCCGGCCCCGCACGCCCAGGGCTACACGGACCAGACGGCCTCTGGGAAGACCGAGGACTCCGCCGACTGGAACCCCTCCTGGGGCTGGGCCGCCGGAGCGATGATCTCCGACCTCACGGACCTGCGGCAGTGGGCCAAGGTGGTGGCCACCGGCAGGACGGCCACGGGTGAGCTGCTCACGCCCGCCACGCAGGCCGAGCGCCTCGACGTCGTCCCGGCCCTGCCGGGCACCGGCTACGGGCTGGGGATCTTCAACGTCCAGGGGTGGATCGGGCACAACGGCTCGCTGCCCGGCTACCAGTCGCTGACCGTCTACGACCCGCGGTCCCAGGCCACGCTGGTGGTGCTGCTCAACACCGACATCTCCGCGGAGGGGGAGGAGCCGAGCACGCTCTTCGGCGAGGCGATCACCAAGATCGTGACCCCGGAGCACGTCTTCACGCTCCCGGCCCAGCCCGTCACCGGGGACGAGGACCACTGACCTCACCCGCGCCGACCCGGGCTCGCGCGCGGCGCCGGACAGGCCTCGGCGAGGGCGAACAGTCCGGTCACGATCACGGCACGGACGGACGATGACGAGCATGCCGAGCGAGGTCATGTGCGGCCCCCGGTCGCGGGCCGGTTCCCTGCCGGTCCGGCCGTAGCGTAGGGCGACGGCGCTGGATCGGGACCCCCTGCGGACAATGGAATCGGCGCGCGGGAGCGGACGAGGGAGAGCTATATGAACGGTCGGAACGCGGCGGACGAAGCCCAGGTGGCGGCGGACCCGGCGAAGGTGGTCCTGTGGCAGGCGGGCGAGGCGGATCTGGACACCGCCGCCGAGCTCTTCCGCGGCTACCTGGAGTTCTACGAGGTGGAGGTCGAGGACCCCGAGCGCCCGCGCGCCTTCCTGGCGGAGCGGCTGGCGGGCGGGGACTCCTTGATTCTGCTCGCCGAGGTCCCCGGTGCGGGCACGGTCGGCTTCGCGCAGGTCTACCCGATGATCTCCTCGCTGGCCATGAAGCCCGCGTGGCTGCTGGGCGACCTGTACGTGGCCCCCGCCGGCCGCCGTACGGGCGCGGGCCGTGCGCTGCTGCGCGAGGTGCTGCGCCGGGCGCGGTCAGCCGGGGTCTCGGGCGTGCAGCTGGAGACGGCGTACGACAACCTCGTCGCGCAAGGGCTGTACGAGGCGGAGGGGTTCGTCCGTGAGGAGTTCCACATGTACTTCCACGACCTCTCCCAAACGGGTTCCCAAACGGGTTCCGAAACGGGTTCCGAAACGGGTTCCGGGGCGGGTTCCGGGGTGGGCTCCGCGGTCGTTTCCGAATCGGTTTGAGATCGGCTGAAACATTCCCCGTCCCCGTCGCGTCATTGGTGTGAGACGGACGCGAGGGGGAGCGGATGGGGTACGGACGCAGAGATGGGTTCCGTGAGTTCGCGATGGGCAGATCGGCGTACTTGTACCGGTCGGCCTGTCTGCTGACGAGCGGTGACACCCACCTCGCCGAGGATCTCGTACAGGAGACCCTCGGGCGGATGTACCTGCTCTGGGCGCGCGTCGCACGGATCGACAATCCGGCGGCGTACGCGCAAACCGTTCTGGTGCGTGCCTTCCTGACGCACCAGCGCCGCCGGTCGGCGGGGGAACGTCCGGTCGGGGAGTTCCCCGACACGGGCGCACCGGCCGGCGGTGATCCGGCGCTGCGGCTGACGCTGCTGGAGGCCCTGGGGCGGCTGGCGCCGAAGGACCGGGCGGTCCTCGTCCTGCGGTACTGGGAGGACCGCAGCGTCGAGGAGACCGCCGACGCGATGAACGTCAGCTCGGCGGCCGTACGGACCCGCAGCTCACGCGCGCTGACCCGGCTGCGGGAGCAACTGGGCGGCTCGCTGGCGGAGTTCGCGGGGCGCTGAGCCGCGCGCCGCGCCTCCTGTACGCACCCCTCACCCCTCACCCCTCCATCTCTTCCTCTCATACCGCAATCCCTTTGGACGGAAGGTTTGATTCCGCATGCCCTTTGAAGATGAGCTCGGTGAAGCCCTCCGGCGTACGGGCGAAGGCTTCACGTCCGAGGGACGTGACCTCGTGGACGCCGGGGAGCGGCGCGGGCAGCGGATGGTGGCCCGTCGCCGGGCCGCCATGACCGCCGGCTCGGTGCTAGCCCTGGCCCTGATCGGCACAGCCGGGGCCTACACGAGCGGGCTGCTCGGGACGGGTGGCGGTGGCGGTGGTGATGGTGGCGGGGTGAACGTGGCCTCCTCGCAGGCGCCGCCCGCGCCCCCGACGCCGGCGCCGGGCGTGGACCGCGTCGGCAGCGGGGCCGTCTCCGCCGATGAGCTGACCGGGGTGTTCAAGCAGCTGCTGCCGCAGGGCGAGCTCAGCAACATCGAGGCCAGGGGCACGGGCGACGAGCGGGGCCCGATGGTGACCGGGGTCTTCGACGACGGCGACGGCAAGGGCCGCATCGGCTTCGGCCTCAGCCGGGTTGACCCGAAGGGCGAGATGGCCGAAGACATGGTGAAGTGCCCCTCCAAGGTCACCCTGAAGTACGACAGTTGCAGCTCCGAGAAGCTCGCGGACGGTTCCCGGCTGATGCTCTTCAAGGGGTACGAGTACCCCGACCGCCGGGTGGACACGAAGTGCTGGCGCGCCACGGTCGTGACCCCCCAGGGGTTCCTCGTGGACGCCCAGGAATGGAACGCGGCCGAAGAGAAGGGTGCGCCCGAATCCCGTCCGACGCCGCCGCTGACGCTCGCGCAGCTCAAGGCGCTCGTGACCTCCCCGCTGTGGCACCCGGCCCTCAAGGACCTGCCGGCCGCCGGCCAGGCGCCGCAGCGGGAGCCCGCCCGAACGGGGATGAAGGCCGTGGACATCCTGGAGGCCATGCTGAGCAAGGACGGGATCCCGATCGTGCACAGGGACGAGGACGGCTCCGACCTGGGCTACCTGGTGCTCGACGAGGGCAAGGGCAAGTCGCTGGTCAGCCTCCAGATCCAGCCGGACAGCGCAAAGCACCCGGGGATGTGGACCGAGCTCTTCACGTCCGCCGAGACGCTGCCGGACGGAACGAAGTTCCTGACCCGGAAGCAGCCGGGGGAGAAGGGCGGGGCCGGCGTGGTCTGGTGGAGCGCCGAGGCGCTGCTGCCGAACGGGACCCGGGTGATCGTGTCCGCGTTCAACTCCGAGAGCCAGTCCTCGGCGGCGACCCGCAAGGAGCCGGCGCTGACGCTGGCCCGGATGAAGGAGCTCGCGACGAGCTCGAGGTGGGCCTCGGAGTACGGACAGTAGGAGGGACCGCCGGCCGTCCGCTTGCCCGCACCCCCGCTTGCCCGCACCCCCGTTTCCCCGCACGCCCGCTTCCCCGCACCCCCGCTTCCCGCGTCACTTCGCGTCCGCGTAGCACTCCACGACGGCCGCGGTGAACGGGAAGCGGACCGGGGTCTCGCCGAAGGTGAGGCGGCCGGCCAGCTCACCCGCCTCGCGGATCGCCGCGGCCACGGCCGGCGCCTCCTCATCGGGGCAGTGGACGATGACCTCGTCGTGCTGGAAGAAGACCAGCTCGGCCCGCATCCCCGCCTCCGCGAGGGACCGGCGCAGGGCCGCGAGCAGGAGCAGCGCCCAGTCCGCGGCGCTGCCCTGCACGACGAAGTTGCGGGTGAAGCGGCCGCGCGCCCGGGCGTCGGTCGAGGCGTAGCTCGGCACCCAGCCGTCGGGGGCCTCCTCGGCATCCTCCGGATCGGCCGCCGGCGGGCAGGTCCGGCCCAGCCAGGTCCGTACGAGCCGCCCCTCCTCGCCGGCCTTCGCGGCGTCGTCCACGTAGGCCACGGCCCGGGGGAATCGGCGGCGCAGCGCGGCCAGGTTCTTCAGGCCGTCCCCGGAGGTCTGCCCGTACACCGCGCCGAGCACGGCGATCTTGGCCATGTCGCGGTCGCCGGAGAAGCCCTGGCGGGAGATCGAGGTGTACAGGTCCTCGGGGCGGCCGGCCACCTCCATGAAGGCGGGGTCGCGGGAGATCGCGGCGAGCACCCGGGGCTCCATCTGGTCGGCGTCGGCCACCACCAGCCGCCAGCCGGGGTCGGCGACGACCGCCCGGCGGATCACCTTCGGGATCTGCAGGGCCCCGCCGCCGTTGGTGACCCAGCGGCCGGTGTAGGTGCCGCCGGGGATGAACTCGGGGCGGAAGCGGCCGTCGTGGACCCAGTCCGCGAGCCAGGACCAGCCGTGCGCGGTGTAGATCCGGTACAGCTTCTTGAACGCGAGGAGGGGCTCCACGGCGGGGTGCTTCAGGTCCTGGATCTCCCAGCGGCGGGTGGACTTGAGCTTGATGCCGGCCTCCGCGAAGGCCTTGATGACGTCGGCGGCCAGTTCGGGCCGTACGCGTCGCCCGAAGGCCGCCGAGACCTCGTCGGCCAGCTCCGCGAGCCGGCGCGGCTGTCCGCGCCCCGCGTACCGCTCGCCGAGCAGCTCGGTCAGCAGGGCCCGGTGGACGTCGGCCCGCCAGGGCAGGCCCGCACGGTTCATCTCGGCGGCCACGAGGAAGGCCGCCGACTCGGAGGCCACGAGCAGCCGCATCCGGTCGGGGTGGGCGGTGGAACCCAGCCGCTTCGCCTGGTCGGCGTGGACGGCGACGAGGGCTTCGAGGGGGACGGGGGCGGGCCGGGGGTCGAAGAGCGAGTGCTGGCTGCCGGGCTCCGCCGCGCGCTGCGGGGGATCGGGCGGTACGGGCGCGTTCGTCAGCCGGGCCCAGGCGGCGGCCGCCGAGCGGGGCTCGCCGAGGCGGCCCTCGTGGGCCAGCAGGAGCAGCTCGGCGTCCTCGATGTCGTGGCAGCGCTCGACGCGGGCGCCGGCGGCGAGCAGCCGGGGGTACACGGCCGGGGTGGACCGCCAGACCCAGCGGGTGCCGGCCGGGGCCGCGCGGATCGCCTCGGCGGGGTCGGTGACCGTGACACGGGCTCCGCCGCCCGCGGGCCCGTCGGGTCCGTCGAGCCCGTCGGGCCCGGGCAGGGGCGCGGCGTGCCACCGGCCGTCGCCGTCCTCGGCGAGGGCCCACCGGGGGGTGTGCTCGCTCATGAGTGCGAGTCTCCCACCGGGGTCCGACAGTGCCGGTGCGCGCCGCGCTGGCACAGGTGTGCGCCGCTGCGCGGGCGGAGTTCCCCTACCCGCCCTTCCACCGTTCCCCGGGCGCTGCCCGGACCCCGGTCCTCAAACGCCGGACGGGCTGAAGAGCAGGGGGTACCGGGCTGCGCCCGGACCCCTGGGGCTCCGCCCCAGACCCCGGTCCTCAAACGCCGGACGGCTGGAAAGCCGGACCCCGGTGCTCAAGTGCCGGACGGCTGAGATGGCCGGGACGGAGTCGGTGGGCGGGCGTGCCAAGCTGGACGGGTGAGAGACATCGTCGACCGGGCCTGTGAGGCCGCGCTGTACAACCAGGACGACGCCGGGCTGGACGCCGGGGCGTCGGTGCTCGTCGCCGAGGGGGACCGGTGGGGCGGGGTCGGGCAGGCGCTGCTCGCGCGCGGTGAGGAGTACGTCCGCCAGGCCTGGGAGCGCGGGTGGCGGCCCGCCGACGTGCTGCGGCTCGTACGCCGGGACCTGGAGCAGGCGCACCTGCGGATCGCCGAGGACCTGGTCGCGGCCGAGGCCCGGCGGTACGCGCGGCTGCCCGAGCGGTGGACCGACGCCGAGGTGTGGTGGGGGGACGACACCCGGTACGGGGAGCGGCTGGTGGAGAGGGAGCGCACCGACCGCTTCAGCCTGGCCGGGGCCGTCCTGGAGGTGTTCCGGCTGCTGATCCGGCTGCCGTCCATCGAGCCGGTCGGGCCGCTGCCGGGAGACCCGGCCGACGTGCTCGAACACGCGCACATCGAGCCCCGCATGCTCGGGCGGATCCGGGCCCTGCTCGCGAAGGCCGAGGCGACCACCTTCCCGGAGGAGGCGGAGGCGCTCAGCGCCAAGGCGCAGGAGCTGATGGCCCGGCACACCGTGGACGCGGCGCTCCTCGCGGTGAAGTCCGGTACGGCGCAGATACCCGGCGCCTGCCGGATCGGGGTCGAGGCCCCGTACGAGGAGGCCAAGGCGGTGCTGCTCGACGCGGTGGCGGGCGCGAACCGGTGCCGGTCCGTGTGGAACAGCGCCTACGAGTTCTCCACCGTCGTCGGCTTCGAGAGCGACCTGGAGGCGGTGGAGCTGCTGTACACCTCCCTGCTCGTCCAGGGCACCGCCGCGATGACCCGCGCGGAGGCCGGTCAGCGGGCGGGCGGCCGCAAGCGCACCAAGACCTTCCGGCAGTCCTTCCTCCTGGCCTACGCGAGCCGGCTGGGCCAGCGCCTCGCCGAGACGGCCGAGCACGCGGTGGCCGACTCCGTGGCCGAGGCCCCCGACAACCTGCCGGCCCTGGTCGCCCGGGACGTGGCCGTCACCTCGCGGGCCGAGGAGATGTTCCCCCGGACCACGACGACCCGGCTGCGCGGGGCGACCGACCTCGCGGGCTGGGAGGACGGCACGGCCGCCGCCGACCGGGCCCACGTGGCGAACGCCGGCCGCGCCTCCCTGCGGCAGTAGCCCCGCCCCGGGCCGGGCGCCCCGGCCCCCTGTGGGGAGCTCCGCCCCGGGCCGCGCGCCTCAAACGCCGGCGAGGCTGGAGCTGTCAGTTCGGCCGGCGTTTGAGGACCGGGTCCGGGCAGCGCCCGGGGAACGGGCGAAGGGCGGGTAGGGGACCTCGCCCCGCGCAGCGGCGAGGGGTGCTGCGGACCTCGCCCCGCGCAGCGGTGCGCACCGGGGCCGGGCCCCGACGCGCAGGCCGGCCGGGCCCGGGCTCCCGGGTTCCGCTCCCGCCGGGGATACGCTCGGGGCCATGAGCTGGGTCCGGGCGCTGAAGGACACCGCCCGGGCCGGATTGCGGGTCGAGCGGACCCGGCTGCAACCCCTCGTCGCGCTCCGCGCCGCCGTCGGGCTCGCGATCGTCGTCGGCGCCGGCCTCGCCCTCCTCGGGCCCGGTGCCGCCGCCAGTTCCGCCTTCGGCGCCTACATGGCGGCCGTGGCCACCTTCCAGAAGAGCTGGCGGCCCCGGCCCGTCCTCGCGCTCGCCTCCGGGCTGACGCTGGCCGTGTCCACCTTCATCGGGTACCTCGTCGGGTCCTCGCACACCGCGGCCTTCATGCTGCTGCTCGCCGTGTGGAGCTTCGCGGCGGGCCTGGTGTGGGCGGCGGGCCCCACCGCGGGCATGATCGCCTCCAGCAACGTCGCGATCATGCTGGTCACCGTCACCCTGCCCACCTCCGTGCCGCAGGCCGCCGGGCACGCCGCGATGATCGCCGCGGGCGGGGTGGTGCAGGCCCTGCTGATCGTCCTCTTCCCCATCCGGCGGTGGGGCGCCCAGCGCGACGCCCTCGCCGACGCGCTGGCCGCCGAGGCCGACTACGCGCGCCGCCTGCGCCAGGACCCGGTCGCCTCCTTCGACCCGCAGCCGCTGATGAGGGCGCGCGACGCGGCCACCGTGACGGCGCGCCAGGCCCGCCGCCGCCCCGCCGAGCTGCACGGCGCGCGGGGGCTCGCGGAGCGGATCCGGCCGGTGCTGGCCCTGCTGGCCGACCCCGCGGTCGGGGCCCCGGCCGAGGGCCCGGCGCGGGACCGGGTCCGGGAACTGCTCGCCGCGGCCGGGTCGGTGCTGGACGCCGCCGCGTCCGCGATCCGGCACGAGCGGGCGGTGCTGCTGCCCGCCCCGGCCCTCGCGGTGCTCAAGGCCCCCGACACCGCCGAGCTGTTCCAGGGCCCCGCGCTGCGCGCCGCGCGCCGGCTCGCCGCCCTGTTGGACGACGTACTCGACACCGCCGAGCCGGGCTCCGGGCGCACCGCGGATCCCGGTGAGTCGATGCTGCGGCCCACCCTGCCGGCGCTCGCGCCGATGGTGCTGGCCGCCGTACGGGCCGAGCTGCGTCCCGGGTCGCCGATCCTGCGGCACGCCGTACGGGTCACCGCCGTCGCCTGCGCCGGCTACGCCATCGGCCACGCGCTGCCCTTCGGCCACGCCTACTGGGCCCCGATGGCCTCTGTCATGGTCATGCGGCCCGATTTCACGCAGACCTACACCCGCGCGGTCGCCCGTTTCGGCGGCACCCTGGTCGGGGTGGCCCTCGCGACGGCCGTCGTCCAGCTCGCGCACCCGGGGATGTACGTGTCCGGGCTGCTCGCGGTCGTCAGCGCGGGCCTGATGTACACCTTCATGCGCACCGGGTACGCCGTGTCGATGGTCTTCGTCTCCGCCTACGTCGTGTTCCTGCTCGGCATGGGCGGCCTGCGCTGGGACCAGACCGTGCCGGACCGCGTCATGCTCACCCTGGTCGGCGGGCTCCTCGCGATGATCTCCTACGCCGTCTACCCGGCCTGGGAGACCCCGCGCCTGCGGACCCGGCTGGCCGACTGGGTCGAGGCCGGCGGACGGTACGCGGCAGCCGTGCTCGGGCAGTACGCCGACCCGGCCGGAGCCCACCGCGGCGAGGTGCGCGCAGCCCTGCTGGCGGTCCGCGACGCCCGGGTCGCCTGGCAGGACGCGGTGGACCGGGCCGCCGGGGAGCCGGTGCGCCACCTCGGGATCTCCCGGGCCGCCGCCGAGGAAGCGGGCCGGGCCCTGGCCGCGATGGGCCGCCACACGATGCTGCTGGAGGCGCACTTCCCGGACCGCTCCCGGCCCCCGGTCCCGGGCGCGGCCGAGCTGGCCGGGGCGCTGCGCGAGGCGACGGAGGCGGGCGCGAAGGCCGTACGGGAGCGGCGGGTGCCCGACTGGGAGGTGGTCCGGGCGGCGCTGGCCGACGGGGACGCCCCCGACCCGGGGGTGCTGCGCGGGGCGGCGCGGCAGCTGCTGGACTCCCTCGAGGAGGTCTCCGACGCGCTGCGGACCCCGCTCCGGCCCGGGTCCGGGGAAGGTCGTCACCCTTAGTGGTGGCTTGCACTCCGCTCGTGCACGTGCATCTGCCCATGCAGGCGTTCATGAACACAGCTATGATCCGGTGCAGTTGACATCTGCACTATCGGGGGCTTCCTGTGGACCACGCGTACAACGGGATGGCAGCTGCAGAGCTTGACGGGGTGACCTGGCAGAAGAGCAGACACAGCAACTCGCAAGGTTCCTGTGTGGAGTTCGCGAAACTGCCCGGAGGCGACGTTGCCATGCGCAACTCGCGGTTTCCGGACGGACCGGCACTCGTGTACACGCCGGCCGAGATAGAAGCGCTGCTGCTGGGTGTCAAGGACGGCGAGTTCGACCACCTGATCAGCTGAGGATCGGCTGGCAGAACAGCTCAAGATCAGCCATGCACGTGCAGCGGCCGGGATTGATCGCCATGATCAATCCCGGCCGCTTGTCGTCTATGCGGTGATTGCGCGGTGCCTCAGTCCTGGAGGGTGAACAGCGCCCAGACCACTTTGCCGGTCAGCCGTCCCGCGAGCGGGTGCCAGCCCCAGCTATCGCTGTAGGAGTCGACGAGGAAGAGCCCCCGCCCCGACTCCAGGTCACTGTTGCGCTCGGTGGCGTCCGGCGCGAAGCATCCGCCGGGGCGGTCCTCGCTGGGGTCGCGCACCGCGCACACCAGCCGGGTGCTCCACCGCATCAGGTGCAGGCGCACCGGCGGCTCGCTCTCGCCCGCGGCCGGCCGGGAGTCGTCCGGGAGGGCATGGCGCAGCGCGTTGGTGACGAGTTCGGAGACGACTAGGGCCACGTCGTCGAACCGGTCGTCGAGGCCCCACTGGGCCAGGGTGGAACGCGTGAAGGTGCGTGCACCGCGCACCGCTTCGAAGCGGGCGGGCAGGGCGCAGGACGCGGACCCGGAGACAGCCGTGGGGTCGACCGGGGGAAGCCCCTGCCGTAACGGCTCGAGCATGGTCGATCCATTCGTCCCCATGCGAGGCACTCCCGGGATTCGAAAGAACTGCGGGGCACGCAGGTGCGCGGGACCATGGTTCCGAATGCCGGAGCCGGATGCAAGGGCAGATGCACGTGCACGCGCCGGACCTGTCCGGTCCCGTCATGGTTCTTGCTCATTTCTTCCTACGCAGACTTACGGACTTCTTTTACAGCTCGGCCAAATCCGTTACAGAACGAGTACGGACAGATGCGTTTTGGTGGCAGACTGCGGGCCTTGAGGGGCACGGGGGCCCCTGCGACGTATCCATCCACCGCATGGGGAGGGGCAGGACTCGTGACCGCAGAAGCCAGTGGTTCTGTGGTGCGCCGCATCCTCCTGGGCTCCCAGCTCAGGCGACTCCGAGAATCCCGCGGCATCACCCGTGAGGCGGCCGGTTACTCGATCCGCGCATCCGAATCGAAGATCAGCCGCTTGGAGTTGGGAAGGGTGAGCTTCAAGGCCAGAGACGTAGAGGACCTCCTCACGCTCTACGGAGTCACGGACGGCGCCGAGCGGGAGTCCCTCCTGGGGCTGGTCCGCGAGGCCAACGTGGCCGGCTGGTGGCACAGCTACGGAGACGTCCTGCCGGGCTGGTTCCAGACGTACGTGGGCCTGGAAGGCGCCGCCTCCCTCATCCGCATCTACGAAGTCCAGTTCGTGCACGGTCTGTTGCAGACCGAGGCCTACGCCCAGGCGGTCGTCAGCCGCGGCATGCCCGGCGCCGGCCGGGCCGAGATCGACCGCCGGGTCGCGCTGCGCCTGGAGCGCCAGAAGGTGCTGGTCTCCGAGAACGCCCCCGTCTTCCACGCCGTCCTCGACGAGGCCGCGCTGCGCCGCCCGTACGGCGACCGGGACGTGATGCGCGGTCAGCTGGAGCACCTCATCGAGATCTCGCAGCGGCCGAACGTGCACCTCCAGGTCATGCCCTTCTCCTTCGGCGGCCACGCCGGCGAGAGCGGTGCCTTCACCCTGCTGCGCTTCCCCGAGTCCGACCTCCAGGACGTCGTCTATCTGGAACAGCTCACCAGCGCCCTCTACCTGGACAAAGACGAGGAAGTGGGTCAGTACGAGCGGGCGATGCTGCGCCTGCAGAGCGACTGCCCCGACCCTGGTCAGACTCGGGATCTCTTGCGCGGCCTGCTTCAACTGTCTTGATTCACACGTACTATGACGCCTGATCAGAGCATGACGATGATCCGGATGACCCCCGGGTCTCCGGTGCAGCGCAAGGAAGCGCGTTCGACGTAAGGGATGGCATGTCCATATTCGAGGACCTGGCTCACCAGTACATCGACGGCGAATGGCTGGCCGGAACCGGGTCGTGGGACATCATCGACGTCAACCCGTACAACGGGGAGAAGCTCGCGGCCATCACCGTGGCCACCGTCGAGCAGGTCGACCGGGCCTACCGGGCGGCCGAGCGGGCCCAGAAGGATTGGGCCGCCACCAGCCCGTACTCCAGACGAGCCGTCCTGGAACGCGCCCTGCGGATCACCGAGGAGCGCGAGAAGGAGATCGTCGAGGCGATGATCGACGAACTCGGCGGGACCCGTCCCAAGGCCGAGTACGAGGTCCACCTCGCCAAGGAGTTCATCCGCGAGGCGATGCAGCTGGCCGTCCGGCCCGAGGGCCGCATCCTGCCCTCGCCGGTCGAGGGCAAGGAGAACCGGGTCCAGCGCCTGCCCGTCGGGGTCGTCGCCGTGATCAGCCCCTTCAACTTCCCCTTCCTGGTCACCCTGAAGTCGGTCGCCCCGGCCCTGGCCCTGGGCAACGCCGTCGTGATCAAGCCGAACCAGAACGCGCCCGTCGTCGGCGGCGGGGTCATCGCCAAGATCTTCCAGGAAGCGGGCCTCCCGGCCGGCCTGCTCAACGTCCTGGTCACCGACATAGCCGAGATAGGCGACGCGCTCCTGACGCACCCCGTCCCCAAGGTGATCTCCTTCGCCGGATCCGACCGGGTCGGCCGGCACGTCGGCGCGGTCGCCGCCCGCCACTTCAAGCGGACCGTCCTGGAGCTCAGCGGCAACAGCGCGCTCGTCGTCCTCGACGACGCCGACCTCGACTACGCGGTGGACGCGGCCGTCTTCAGCCGCTTCGTCTACCAGGGCCAGGTCTGCATGGCCGCCAACCGGATCCTGGTCGACGCCTCGGTCGCCGAGGAGTTCACCGAGAAGTTCACCGCCCGCGTGCGCGCCCTGAAGACCGGCGACCCGCACGAGGCCGACACCCACATCGGCCCCCTGATCAACTCCTTCCAGGCCGACGCCCTCACCGCGCTCGTCGACCGCGCCGTCGAGTCCGGAGCGCAGGCGCTCGTACGGGGCTCTACGCGCGGCAACCTGGTCGAACCGACCGTGCTCGCCGGGCTCCCCGAGGACTCCCCGCTGCTCGGCCAGGAGATCTTCGGTCCCGTCGCCCTGCTCGTCGTCTTCGACGGCGAGGACGAGGCGGTCCGCCTCACCAACGCGACCCCGTACGGACTGAGCGGCGCCGTCCACACGAAGGACGTGGAGCGCGGGGTCCGCTTCGCGGGGCGCATCGAGACGGGCATGATCCACGTCAACGACTCCACCATCGGCGACGAGCCGCTCGCGGCGTTCGGCGGGGAGAAGGCCTCCGGCATGGGCCGCCTGGGCGGCGACGCCACCATCGAGGCCTTCACCACCCAGAAGTGGATCTCGGTGCAGCACGGCCGGACGCAGTTCCCGTTCTGAGACCGCGGGGCCTTTAGACTCGGGCGGGTCAGGCGAGTACCAGTCCCGGGGAGAGCCGAGTTGAGCAACATACCTGAGACCGGGCGCACGCCCCGGGTCCAGAACCGGCTCGTCATGATCCAGATCGTGGTGTTCTCGCTGCTGCTGACCCTCGGCGGGCGTCTGTGGTACCTGCAGATACGCAACGGCCAGGAGTACACGGACGAGGCGAAGAACAACAACACCCAGCAGGTGGTCCAGCCCGCCGTGCGCGGCTCCATCCTGGATTCCCGCGGGATCCCGCTCGCCGACAACGAGACCCGCATGGTGGTCTCCGCCAGCCGCACCGAGCTCTCCAAGATGAAGGACCGCGGCAAGGGCGTCCTGACCCACCTCGCCGGGGTGCTGGGGCTGAACCCCGAGGACGTGGTCAACGGCGTCCGGCTGTGCGACGCCAAGACCCCCAAGCCCTGCTGGAACGGCTCCCCGTACCAGCCGATCCCCATCACCGACGAGGCGACGACCGACCAGGTCCTGGAGATACGGGAGCACGCCGAGCAGTTCCCCGGCATCACCGCCGAGCCCACCGCCCTGCGCCGCTACGCCGGCCCCGACGGCGCCAACACCTCCCAGGTGCTCGGCTACCTCTCCCCGGTGACCGACGAGGAGATCACCAAGGCGAAGGGCTCCGACTCCCCGTACCTGCGCTCCGACCAGGTGGGCCGCAGCGGCCTGGAGCGCACCTACGACAAGGAGCTCCGCGGCAAGGCGGGCATCACCCGCTACGAGGTGGACAACCTCGGCCGGATCATCGGCGAGGGCGTGAGCGACAAGCCGCAGGCCGGCGCGAACATCGTGACCTCGATCGACTCGCGCGTGCAGGCCGTGGCCGAGCGCGAGCTGAACAACGCGATGATCGAGGCCCGCAAGGGCATCGACAAGAACAACACGGGCCGCCACTACGAGGCCGACTCGGGCGCCGTCGTGGTCATGGAGGCCAAGACCGGCCGGGTCGTCGCGATGGCCTCCAACCCGACCTACGACCCGAACGCCTGGGTCGGCGGCATCTCCGCGAAGGACTACGCGAACCTCACCGACAAGGGATCGAACTACCCGCTGCTGAACCGCGCCATCCAGGGCCAGGCGGCCCCCGGCTCGATCTTCAAGGTGGTCTCCTCGACGGCCGCGGTCAACGCCGGCTACCCCTTCAACCGGCTCTACGGCTGCCCGAGCTCGTACTCGGTCGGCAGCCAGGTCTTCACCAACTTCGAGTCCCAGGGCTACGGCGACATCACCATCGGCAAGGCCCTGGAAGTCTCCTGCGACACCGTCTACTACGCCATCGCCGACAAGGAGTGGAAGAAGGACGGCGGCATCAAGCCCAAGGCCAAGCCGAGCGACTGGTTCTTCAAGACCGCCCACGAGTTCGGCCTCGGCAAGCGCACCGGCATCGACCTGCCCAGCGAGGTCCCGGGCCGGGTCCCCGACCGCCAGTGGAAGAAGGACTTCTTCGAGGCGAACAAGGCCGCCTGGTGCCGCGACGGCAAGAAGAACGGCTCGTACGCGGAGAAGATCGCCTACGAGAACTGCCGCCAGGGCAACCAGCTCCGCGAGGGCGACGCGATCAACTACTCCATCGGCCAGGGCGACACCCTCGTCACCCCGATCCAGATGGCCTCCGTCTATGCCGCCATCGCCAACGGCGGCACCCTGCACCAGCCCAGCATCGGCAAGGCCGTGGTCAGCGCCGACGGCACCTCGGTCAAGGAGATCGCCCCCAAGCAGCAGGGCAAGCTGCCGATGAACAGCAAGCTCCGCAAGGACATCGACGGGGCCCTCGCCGACGTGGCCACCACCGGCAGCGCGGCCTGGCGGTTCGGCGGCTGGCCGCAGAAGCAGATCCCGATGCACGCGAAGACCGGTACGGCCGAGGTCCAGGGCAAGCAGACCACCTCGTGGTTCGCCTCCTACACCGAGGACTACGCGATCGTGATGACCATCTCCCAGGGCGGCACCGGCTCCGGGGCCTCGGGACCGGCCGTCCGCAAGATCTACGAGGCGATGTACGGGCTCGACGCGAAGGGCGCCCAGGACCTGAAGAAGGCCCTGCTCCCCAAGCCGCAGAAGGAACTCCCGCCGGTCCGGCAGGAAAACCAGTAAGGGCGCGCGATTGCGGACAGGACCTGACCGCAAGGGTTCGTAACGTGGTTCTCGTCAGCGGGAGAGACCCGCGGGACACCCTCGGGACACGCGAACAGAAGGCGGTCAGGTCATGGCTCAGATTTCCATGGAGGTCCCCGGTGACGAGCGCGGCACGCTCCTCACCTTCGTCGAGGCCCAGCGCGCGGCGCTGCGCGAGGCCGCGCAGGGGCTGACCGAGGAGCAGGCGGCGAGCAAGCCCAGCGCCAGCGAGCTCTCCCTGTCCGGGCTGCTCAAGCACGCGGCCAACTGCGAGCTCGGCTGGCTGCGGATGGCGCAGGGCGCGACCGAGCCCCCGGCGGGCGACTGGGCCGACGGCTTCCGGCTGGTGGAGGGCGAGTCCATGCCTTCGGTGCTGGCCCACTGGGACGGGATCAGGCAGGAGACCGAGGCGTTCATCGCGGCCGTCCCCAGCCTCGACGACAGCTTCCCGCTGCCCCCGGCCCCGTGGTTCCCGCAGGACGCCAAGGTCTCGATGCGCTGGATGCTCCTGCACCTGGTGGAGGAGTTCGCCCGGCACGCGGGCCACGCGGACATCATCCGCGAAACCATCGACGGCACCCGCGCCATGGGCTAGCCACGACTTGCGGGGGTGTACCCGGCGCCGACACCGGTGCCGTCGCCGGGGTGCGCCGCTAGCGGTGGTCCTCGGGATGCGGACCCGTCGCGAACGGGTTCGGCTCATCGTCCGCGAGCACCCCCACGAAGGGTTCGCCCTCCCCCGCGAAGGTGTACGCGCCGCCCTCGATCCGCCCGATCAGGCTGTGTGTCCACGCGGCCTCACTGTCGGCCGAGTGCACCCACATGTTCATGATCTCGCCGATGTGTCCGAGCTGTTCGGGCCCTTCCTCCGGCATGTAGTACCGGGTGACCCCGGCCCGCCACTGCTCGAGACCGCTGATGCGCTCCTTGAGGAGTGCGACGGCCTCGGCCCGGGGCAGGTCGACGATGAATCCGATGCCGGCCGAGAGCATGTCCATCTTCTGGTCGTACGACGTCAGGGCCTGGCGCAGCAGCGTGAGGTACTCCGCGGTGCCCTGGTCGGTGATCTCGTACTCGACGCGCGGCGGGCCGCCGACAGCGCTCGGCGCGACCTCGTGCGCGAGGAGCAGTCCCTGCTTAGCCATCTGCTTGAGTGCGTGGTAGATCGAACCGGGCTTGGCGTTGGACCACTCGTGGGCGCCCCAGAATTCCAGGTCGTTGCGTACCTGGTAGCCGTGCGCCCGTCCGTGCATGCGGACCGCGCCCAGGACCAGCAGCCGGATCGCTGACACGGGCCTCTCCCTCTTAGTTCATTTTGACTACACTATCTCTAATCAAGTTTGACTAAGCGCGAGGGCGGCCCTACCTTGAGACCTAGTCAAGTTTGACCAATGAAGCGAGGGGTGCGTTTTGTCTGACCACGATCCGGCGATCGTCGTCGAAGGACTGCGGAAGAGGTACCGGGACAAGAGGGCCCTCGACGGCCTCGATCTCACCGTCCGGGCCGGTACCGTCCAGGGAATCCTCGGCCCGAACGGTGCCGGCAAGACCACGGCCGTCCGCATCATGTCCACGCTGCTGCGCCCCGACGAGGGGCGCGTGGAGGTGGCGGGCATCGACGCGAGGACCCGGGCCGACGAGGTGCGCTCGAGGATCGGACTGCTCGGCCAGAGCGCCGCCGTCGACGAGGAGCTCAGCGGCCGCCAGAACCTGGAGATGTTCGGCCGCCTCTACCACCTCGGCGCCGGCCGGGCGGGGGTCCGCGCCGATGAACTCCTGCGCCAGTTCGGGCTCGAGGACACCGGAACGAAGGCCGTCAAGCAGTACAGCGGTGGCATGCGGCGGCGGCTCGACCTCGCGGCCTCCCTCATCTCCCGGCCGCAGGTCCTCTTCCTGGACGAGCCCACGACCGGGCTCGACCCCCGCGGCCGCACCGAGGTGTGGAGTGCGGTGCGCTCCCTGGTCGGCGGCGGCACGACCGTTCTGCTGACCACGCAGTACCTCGAGGAGGCCGACCAGCTGGCCGACCAGATCGCGGTGATCAACCACGGGAAGGTCATCGCGGAAGGCACGGCCGACGAGCTGAAGACCAAGACGGGCGGCGACCGCATCGACGTGGTCCTGCACGACGCGGCCCAGCTGGCGCGCGCGGCCTCGCTGCTGCCCGGCGAAGCGACGGTGGACGAGGACCGGCGCATGGTCAGCGCCGCGGTGAGCAACCGGATGGCCGCACTGACCGCGACCGTACGGGCGCTGGAGGCGGCCGGGATCGAGGCCGAGGACATCGCGGTGCGCCGGCCCACCCTCGACGAAGTCTTCATGCACCTGACGAAGGAGGACGCCGCATGAGCGCGACGCGCCCCGTGAACACGACGCTGCCCGTGGACACGGCGCACGACACCGGCTCGAAGCTGCGCTGGGCGGCCGCCGACTCGTGGACGATGACCCGTCGCGAACTGGCGCACTGGACGCGCCAGCCCGTGCAGGTGGTCGTCGGGCTGGTCTTCCCCGTGATGATGCTGCTGATGTTCAGCTACCTGATCGGCGGTGGAGCGGGCGTCCAGGGAGACTTCAAGGCCTACCTCGTCCCCGGCATGCTCACCATGACCATGGCCTTCGGCCTCGAGGGGACCATGCTCTCGGTCACCCAGGACCTCGGAAAGGGGGTCATCGACCGGTTCCGCTCGATGCCCATGCACTCGGGCGCGGTCCTGGTCGGCCGGAGCGTCGCGGACATGCTGCAGTCGGTGGTCGGCCTGACGGTGATGCTCGCGGTCGGCTACGCGATCGGCTGGCGCTGGCACGAGGGATTCGCCTCCTTCATGGGAGCGGTGGGGCTGCTGTTGCTGCTGCGGTTCGCGATGCTGTGGATCGGCATCCACCTGGCGATGGTCGCGGGCAAGCCGGAGCTGGTGCAGGCGGTGCAGATCCTGGTCTGGCCGGTCAGCTTCCTCTCCAACGCCATCGCCTCGCCCGAATCGATGCCGCCCTGGCTGGGTGCGATCGTGGAGTGGAACCCGATGTCGGCGACGGCCACCGCGGTCCGCGGCCTGTTCGGCAACCCGGGCGCCGCAGGCGACTCATGGGCCGCTACCCATGCGGAGCTGCTCGCGGTGGCCTGGCCGGTGGCCCTGATCGCGGTGTTCTTCCCGCTGGCGGTGAAGCGGTTCAGGGACCTGAGCCGCTAGCGCCGGCGAACCCGGCTCCGGCTTGCGGACCCGGGCTTGCACCTCACGCGGCGTGAGGGACCAGGCTGGACGCGTACCCGAGAAGAGGAGCGGAAAGCGATGGGCTACTCCGTGGGCCAGGTCGCCGGATTCGCCGGAGTGACGGTGCGCACCCTGCACCACTACGACGGGATCGGGCTGCTCTCCCCGAGCGGCCGCAGCGGGGCGGGACACCGGCGGTACGACGACGCCGACCTCGACCGGCTGCAGCGGATCCTGTTCTACCGGGAGCTCGGCTTTCCGCTCGAAGAGGTCGCGGTCCTGCTGGACGATCCGCGAACGGACCCGAGGGAGCACCTGCGCCGGCAGCACGCCCTCCTGTCCGAGCGGATCGCCCGGCTCCAGCAGATGGCCGCGGCCGTCGAGCACGCCATGGAGGCGAAGAAGATGGGCATCAACCTCACGCCCGAGGAGAAGTTCGAGGTCTTCGGGGATTTCGATCCCGAGGAGCACGCCGAGGAGGCCGAGCGCCGCTGGGGCGACACGTACCGGGAGTCCGCCCGCCGGACCGCCTCGTACACCAAGGAGGACTGGCTGCGGATCCAGGCCCTGGCCGAGGACATCAACCGGCGGTTCGCCGCCCTGCTGGACTCCGGGACGCCCGCGGAGTCCGAGGAGGCCATGGACCTGGCCGAGGAGCACCGCGGCTGGATCGACGGCAGCCACTACTCCTGCACGTACGAGATCCACACCGGCCTCGGCGAGATGTACGTGGCGGACGAGCGGTTCACGGCGTACTACGAGGCCGTCCGGCCCGGACTGGCGGTGTTCGTGCGCGACGCGATCCTGGCCAACGCCGTCCGCAAGGTTTAGAGGCGGCATCCCTGGAACCAGGCGGGGGTGGTGTGCGTTCATAATTGGACGGACACCCCCACCTGATCCAGGAGAGCCCGGAACCCGTGAATACGCTTGCGCTCGGCCCCGAGTGGATCTCCCCGGAGTACCTGATCGGGCAATTCGGCCTGGTCGGCACCCTGATCATCGTGTTCGCCGAATCGGGGCTCTTCGCCTTCCTGCCCGGCGACTCCTTGCTCTTCACGATGGGCCTGTTCGTCGCGAGCGGCGCCGTCAGCCAGCCGCTGTGGCTGGTCTGCACCCTGATCGTGATCGCCGCGATCCTCGGTGACCAGGTCGGCTACATGATCGGCAAGGTCTTCGGCCCGAAGATCTTCAACAAGCCGAACTCCAAGCTCTTCAAGCGCGAGAACCTCGACGCCGCGCACGAGTTCATGGAGAAGCACGGTCCCAAGGCCATCGTGCTCGCGCGCTTCGTGCCGATCATCCGCACCTTCGCGCCGATGGTCGCGGGCGCCACCGCGATGAAGTACCGCACCTTCCTGACGTTCAACATCATCGGCGGCGTCCTGTGGGGCGCGGGCGTCACGATCCTGGGCTACCAGCTCGGCCAGTTCGAGGTCATCAAGAACAACGTCGAGCCGATCTTCATCGGCATCGTCCTGATCTCGGTGATCCCGGTGGTCTTCGAGGTGCTCAAGTCCCGCAAGCAGCGGAAGGCCGCGGCGGAGGCCGGCGGCACGGAGCCCGGCGCCGGCGAGGAGCCGGCCCCGGGCCAGCAGCGCAGCGGCCGCCACGCGAAGCGGTAGGGCCGCTCGCAGCCCCGTACGATGCCCCGCCGACCGGATCCCCGGTCGGCGGGGCATCGGCGTTCCCAGGGCCTGCTGCTCGACGGCGGGCTTTAGAACCCGCGGGTGCGCTTCGCCGCGCCGCGCTTGGCCGCACTGGCCGCGCCGGGGATGCGCATGAACAGGCGGGAGGTCTCGGAGCCGAGGTTGACGCCGATCGCGATGGCGAGGGCGACGGCCGCGGCGTTCGTCAGCGAGCCCAGCCCCTCGTTCAGCCGGTTCTCGGCGATCAGCAGAAGCCCGTAGTACGTGGCCGAGCCGGGCAGCAGCGGGCCGATGGCGGCCGTGACGAAGGGCAGGGCCGAGGAGAACCGGTGCCGGGCGAGGAGCTGGCCGAAGAGGCCGACCAGCCCGGCGGCGATCGCGGTGGACGGCACCGCCGGCATCTTGGCGGCGTAGTGCAGGGCCCCGTAGACCACCCAGGCGATGCCGCCGTTCAGCGTCACGAACCACACGGTGGAACGTTCCTGCTGGAGCAGGATCGCGAACGTGAACACCAGGACCATCGAGGCGGCGATCTGGAGCAGCGGCCGCTGCTCGATCTGCAGGACGTCCTCCGGCTGCGGATTGGAGCCGAACTGGACGCCGACGTAGAGCACCACGAGGACGCCCATGATGATGCCGATGAAGAGGTACATGACCTCCAGCAGCCGGGCGGAGGCGGTGATGTAGTAGCCGGTCAGACCGTCCTGCACGGCCGCCACCAGGGCCCGCCCGGGCAGCAGGGCGAACAGTCCACCGGTGATGATGGCCGAGGAGCGCAGGTCGAGGTCGGTCATCTTCAGGGCCACGCCCATCGCGGCCGGCGGCATCGCCGCGACCACGAACTGGTAGAACTCCGGCAGCCCGCGCCCGGCGCAGAACCAGGCCAGCCGGTCGCCGAGCACCGCCCCGAGTGCGGCTGCGAAGAACACCAGCACGCCACCGCCGACCAGCGTGGAGGCCGCGCCGGCCAGCAGGCCGGCGGCGCCGGTGAGCACCCAGCCGGGGTACGGGTGCCGGTTGCGGCGGATCTCGGCGAGCCGCCGGTAGGCGTCCTCCAGCGAGATCTCGATCTCGTGCGCGGTGATGTCGTTGACGAGGCTGAACACGGCCGAGAGCCGGGTGTAGTCCGTGCCGCGGCGGCGGACGGTGCGGTTCGCCGACACGGGGTCGTCCACCAGGGAGGGCTGGTGGGTGATCGACAGCAGGGTGAAGGTGACGGTGGGCTCGCAGCGGTCCAGGCCGTAGCTGCGGGCCACGGCGAACATCGCGGCCTCCACGTCCTCGGCGCCCTCGCCGCCCGAGAGCAGCAGCTCGCCGATGCGCAGCGTCAGGTCGAGCACGCGCCCCACGGCGGGCCCGGTCTCCACGGCCAGCCGCTGTGAGGGCTCCGGCACCGGCCGGACGTCGACCGGCATGCGCAGCACCGTGCGCATGCGGTCCTGCCAGGGGGACTCCTTCAACCGGGTGACGGGGAAGCCCGGAGGGCCGGTGTAGGCCGGCGGGGAGTGGGCGGCGCTGTAGGTGTGCGGGGTGGCGAACGCCGACGCCGGGCCGTCGGGCTCCACGAGCACCGAGGCGAGGCCGTCGGGGACGGCGAACTCCGAGGTCGGCTGGTCCTCCTCGGTCACTTCCGGGTCCACCCCGACCCCGTCCGGCACGGAGAACGCGCTGCGCGCCTCGTCCGACTTCGGCTTCCGGTCCTCGGTCCCGGATCCTTCGCCTTCCGCCACGCGTCCTCCAGTCCCCGAGCCAGCCGGTATCAGTATGCGGAACCGTTTCATCCACGGCGAAACAGGAATCTGCCCCGCAGCTGAACTTTCAGCTGCTCCGACGATCTTTCAGCCGGACCGACGATCTTTCAGCCGGACCGACGATCTTGCGGCCGGGCCGGCCGGATCCGGGTGCGGCGCCCCGGGGAAGCGCACCCGCACCCGGACACGACGACGGGCGGCACCCCGTTGAAAGGGGTACCGCCCGCGGTGTCACAGGGGCTGGAGGGGCGTCAGGCCCGCTCCGTCACCGAGCGGAGCTCAGTGCTGGCCGCCCTGGGCCTCGAGGCGCTTGTACGAGGCCTCGATCTCGGCCTCGGCCTCGACGCGGCCGACCCAGTTCGCGCCCTCGACCGACTTGCCCGGCTCCAGGTCCTTGTAGACCTCGAAGAAGTGCTGGATCTCCAGGCGGTCGAACTCGGACACGTGGTGGATGTCGCGCAGGTGCTCCACACGCGGGTCGGAGGCCGGCACGCACAGCAGCTTGGCGTCGCCGCCCGCCTCGTCCGTCATGTTGAACATGCCGATCGCGCGGCACTTGATCAGGCAGCCCGGGAAGGTCGGCTCGTCAAGGATGACCAGCGCGTCCAGCGGGTCGCCGTCCTCGCCGAGGGTGTTCTCGACGAAGCCGTAGTCGGCGGGGTAGCTGGTCGAGGTGAAGAGGCGACGGTCCAGACGGATCCGGCCGGTCTCGTGGTCCACCTCGTACTTGTTCCGCGAACCCTTGGGGATCTCGATGGTGACGTCGAACTCCACGTCCTGCTCCTCCATGATCAGCTTCAGCAGCTTGATTGCTTCGGGACTGCGCCGACTCACCTGCGTGCGTGGCCCACCCGGCCCTGCCGGGTGGGGTGCCATGCTCGCGGCAAGACGCAATGGTTAAGTGTCCCTCACGCATATGTGTGATCGCGAAAGGGGCTGGTCCGAGGTGCCATTGGTCAGGACCTGGCAGCTCATCGCGGTGTCGGCCGTCGCCGGCCTCGCCCTGTCGGCCGCGACGGTGGCCGCCGCGGGTCCCTGGGACTCCGGCCAGCGTAAGGCCGAGCGGGACAGGGCCGCCTCCTGGGGCCGTACGGGTGGCGCAGATCACGGTACGGACCCCGCCGCGGCCCTCCCGCAGGCGGCCCCCAGCGCCCCCGGCGTGCTCGCGGGCGTCCGCCCGGCCGGAGCGGGAACGGGTTCCGGAACCGGAGTCGGCTCGGGCGACGGCTCCGCCGCCCTCGCCGCGGCCCTGCGGCCGCTGCTCGCCGACCCCGCCCTCGGCACCCTTCAGGGCGCCTGCGTGATCGACACCGCCACCGGGAAGGTCCTCTTCGAGGACGGGGCCCGGCAGGCCATGACCCCCGCCTCCACCGTCAAGATCGCCACCGCGGCGGCCTCCCTCGCGGCCCTCGGTCCCGACCACCGGATCCGCACCACCGTGACCCCGGGTGCCGGCCCCGGCCAGATCGTCCTGGTCGGCGGTGGAGACCCCTCCCTCACCGCCAGGAAGAAGGCCCCGGCCGGCGCCGGCGGCAGCCTCGTCGCCCTCGCCGCGGACACCGCCCAGGCCCTCAAGGCCGCCGGCACCACCTCCGTGACCCTCGGCTACGACGACTCGCTCTACACCGGCCCCGTCCTCCACCCGATCGGCGCCAACCCCAACCTCGCGCCCGTCACGGCCCTGACCGCCGACGAAGGACGCCCCGACGCCTCCTTCTCCGGCCCCGTCAAGCGCAGCACGGACCCCTCCCGCGACACCGCCCGGGCCTTCGCCGCCCTGCTCGGGGAACGCGGGGTCAAGGTCACCGGGCAACCCGCCAGGGCCAAGGCCGCCACGGGCGCCGTGCCGCTCGCCGCCACCCTCTCGCCGCCGCTCGCCGGGCTCGTCGAGCGGATGCTGACCCACAGCGACAACGACATCGCCGAAGCCCTGGCCCGCCAGACCGCCCTCGCCTCCGGAGCGCCCGCGAGCTTCGACGGCGTCGGCCGGGCCGTCGGCGCCAGACTCGCCGCGCTCGGAGTCGACACCACCGGATCCCGCTTCGCCGACGGCAGCGGGCTGGACCGCGCGGACAAGGTCAGCGCCGGCCTGCTCACCGCCTTGCTCGCCAAGGCCGCCGACCCGCAGCAGCCCGAACTGCGGCCCGTCCTCACCGGACTGCCCGTCGCCGGATTCACCGGCACCCTGCGCGCACGCAACTCCGGCACCTCCCCGGCGGCCGGCCTGCTGCGGGCCAAGACGGGCACCCTGAGCGGCGTGAACTCCCTCGCCGGCACCGTCGTCGACCCCACCGGCCGACTGCTCGCCTTCGCGTTCCTCACCGCGAACACCCCGGACCCCGGCCCCGCCGAGAAGGGCCTCGACAAGCTCGCGGCGGCCGTGGCCACCGCTCCCTAGGGCCGTCTTCCCGGGGCCTTCCGGGGAACCCGCCCGGCTCCTGGGGATCCCGCCCGCGCCGAGGTCCACGTACGGTTGACGCATGACGAGCTTCGGTGGTGCGGAGATGGTCGACTGGAACCTCGCGGTGGCGACCGCGACCAGGCTCGTGCGGCCCGGCCCGGAGGTGAGCCGGGACGAGGCGCGGGCCGTCGTCGCCGAGCTGCGCAGGCACGCCAAGACCTCCGAACGGCACGTGCGCGAGTTCACGCGGATGATGCCCGAGGGCATGACCCCGGCCGACACGCCCGTCCTCGTCGTGGACCGGGCCGGCTGGGTGAAGGCCAACGTGGCGGGCTTCCGCGAGCTCCTGTCCCCCCTCCTCGGCAAGATGCAGGACCGCCGCGCCGGCACCCCCGGCGGCGCCGTCCTCGGCGCGGTCGGCGGCAAGGTCACCGGCGTCGAGCTGGGCATGCTGCTCAGCTTCCTGGCCTCCCGCGTGCTCGGCCAGTACGAGACCTTCGCGCCCGCGGGCCTGGACCTCCCGGGCTCCGCCACGGGCGGCCGGCTGCTGCTCGTCGCGCCGAACATCGTCCACGTCGAACGGGAGCTGGAGGTGGACCCGCACGACTTCCGGCTCTGGGTCTGCCTGCACGAGGAGACGCACCGTACCCAGTTCACGGCCGTCCCGTGGCTCCGCGAACACCTGGAGGGCGAAATCCAGACGTTCCTCGGCGCCACCGAAATGGACCCGATGAACGTCCTGGAGCGACTGCGCGAGGCCGCCCAGTCCTTCGCCGGCGCCCGCCCCGACGCGGAGAGCGGCGACGAGGGCCGCTCCCTCGTCGAACTCGTCCAGACCCCCGAGCAGCGCGAGGTACTGGCCCGGCTCACCGCCGTCATGTCCCTCCTGGAGGGCCACGCCGACTTCGTCATGGACGGGGTCGGCCCCGAGGTCGTGCCCTCGGTCGCCGAGATCCGCGAGAAGTTCCAGCAGCGCAGGGCCAGCGGAGCCGGCCGGCTCGACGCCGCCCTGCGCAAGCTCCTCGGCCTCGACGCCAAGCTGCGCCAGTACCGCGACGGGGAGCGCTTCGTGCGCGCCGTCGTCGGCCAGGTCGGCATGGACGGCTTCAACCGGGTCTGGACCTCCCCGAACACACTGCCGACCAAGTCCGAGATCGCCAGGCCCGCGGACTGGGTGGCCCGCGTCCACCGCAAGGGGAGCGAGCAGAGCGAGGCAAGCGAAGAGGTGTGACCACAGAGGCGTAAAGATGTCCCTCTGGGGGAAGCAGCGTCACCCGTCCGAGGGACCGTGGGGCGTGGAAGGGCGTGCGATGCTCAGGGAACGGCTCGGTTCTGTCACCATCGACGCACTCTGAGTGACAGCCCCCGCTCGCGGGGGGAGCCGGACAGCACCCGGCACACCACCTCCCCCAACGCCTCCCCAGCGCCTCCGAGGCACCGAAACTCCACCGAAGGGCACCGGACATGGGTCCCCATCCTGCGGTCGCGGCGATACGCCTGGCGGTCCGCCGCGCACTCCACGACGTCCTCACCGACCTCACAGACCTCAACAGCCGGCCCGCTCCCGCCCCCGCACCCCGGGTCGGCCGCCCCGGCCGCACCGTCGGCTCCTCGGCCGGTGCCGCCCCCCACGACCCCCTCCCCGCCACCGCCCCGCTGGTCCTCGTCGCCTGCTCCGGCGGCGCCGACTCCATGGCGCTCGCCTCCGCCCTCGCCTTCGAGGCCCCCAAACTCGGCATCCGGGCCGGCGGCATCACCGTCGACCACGGCCTCCAGGACGGCTCCGCCCTGCGCGCCGCCGAGGTCGTCACCCGCATGACCGCGCTGCGCCTCGACCCCGTCGAGTCCGTCGCCGTGCGCGTCGGCCGCGACGGAGGCCCCGAAGCCGCCGCCCGCGACGCCCGCTACGCGGCTCTGGACGAGGCCGCCGACCGGCTGGGCGCCGTCGCCGTGCTGCTCGGCCACACCCGCGACGACCAAGCCGAAACCGTCCTGCTGGGCCTGGCCCGCGGCTCCGGCATCCGCTCGCTCTCCGGCATGGCGGAAGTCTCCGGGGGCCCCGGCGTACGCGGCGGCCGCAGCCACCGCTACCGCCGGCCGTTCCTCCAGGTGGACCGGCAGACCGCCCGCAAGGCCTGCATGGTCCAGTCCCTCGCCGTCTGGGACGACCCGCACAACATCGACCCCGCCTACACCCGCTCCCGGCTCCGCCACGAGGGACTGCCCGCCCTGGAGAAGGCTCTCGGCAAGGGAGTCGTGGAGGCGCTCGCCCGCACCGCCCAGCTCTCCCGCGACGACGCCGACGCCCTGGACGCCTGGGCCGCCGAGGCCGAGAGCGGCGTACGCGACGAAGACGGCCGCCTGGAGTGCGCCAAGCTGTACGCGCTGCCCCCCGCGGTCCGCCGCCGCGTACTGCGCCGGGCGGTCGTCGCCGCCGGGTCTCCCGCAGGCTCCCTCTTCGCCCGCCACATCGAGGAAGTCGACCGGCTCATCACCGGATGGCGCGGTCAGGGAGCCATCAACCTGCCCGGCCGGGTCGAGGCCCAGCGGCAGGGTGGCAGACTGGTCATCCGGCAGGGCTGATTGGTGCTGAGACACGGCTGAGACCTCCGGGGTCACCCCCGGAGCCCCAGCCGACAACGAAAGTGATGCGGGTGGACGAGAAGGACATGGGCAACGACCTCCAGTCGGTGCTCATCACCAAGGAAGAGATCGACGCGAAGCTGGCAGAGCTGGCCGCGAAGATCGACGCGGAGTACGCGGGCAAGGACCTGCTCATCGTCGGCGTCCTCAAGGGCGCGGTCATGGTGATGGCGGACCTGGCGCGTGCCTTGTCCACCCCGCTCACCATGGACTGGATGGCGGTGTCCTCGTACGGCGCCGGAACCCAGTCCTCGGGCGTGGTCCGGATCCTCAAGGACCTGGACACCGACATCAAGGACAAGCACGTCCTGATCGTCGAGGACATCATCGACTCGGGGCTGACCCTGTCGTGGCTGCTGTCGAACCTCGGCTCGCGCCAGCCGGCCTCCCTGGAGGTCGTCACGCTGCTGCGCAAGCCCGACGCCGCCAAGGTCGCGATCGACGTGAAGTGGGTCGGTTTCGACATCCCGAACGAGTTCGTCGTCGGCTACGGCCTCGACTACGCCGAGAAGTACCGCAACCTGCCGTTCGTCGGCACCCTCGCTCCCCACGTCTACGGCGGCTGATCCAGCGCCCGACAGGGGAACCCTGGAGCGTTTCCCACCGTTGGAGCATGGAAAGGCGGGTCTGTCAGCCGTCCCATGAGGCCGCGGGTGACAATGCAGGGGTACATTCCGAAGAACAGTCTTTACTCACAGCAGCATTTACCTACGGGCAGGAGGGACGGGGTGCCTAGCGCCCCGTATGGATGGACGTGAAGCGATACTTCCGTGGGCCGGTTATGTGGATCGTGCTGGCCGTCCTCGCCGTGGTCGTGTTGATGAACGTCGTCGGCTCCGGCGGCGGCTACAAGTCGGTGGAGACCAGCGAGGTCATCAAGGCGATCAACAGTGGCCAGGTGGACAGCGCCAAGCTCACCACCGGTGACAGCCAGATGATCAAGATCGAGCTGAAGAAGGACCAGAAGCTCGGCGACAACGACGGCACCAAGTTCCAGGCCAACTACATCGGGGACCAGGGCGTACAGCTCGCCCAGAACCTCCAGACCAAGTACGAAGCCGGTCAGATCCCTGACGGATACTCCGTCACGCCGGACAAGACCAGCCCGTTCCTGAGCGTGCTGCTCTCGCTGCTGCCGTTCGTCCTCATCGTCGTCGTCTTCCTGTTCCTGATGAACCAGATGCAGGGCGGTGGTTCCCGGGTCATGCAGTTCGGGAAGTCCAAGGCCAAGCTCATCACCAAGGACACCCCGAAGACGACGTTCGCCGATGTCGCGGGCTCCGACGAGGCCGTCGAGGAACTCCACGAGATCAAGGAGTTCCTCCAGGAGCCGGCGAAGTTCCAGGCCGTCGGCGCCAAGATCCCCAAGGGCGTGCTGCTGTACGGCCCGCCCGGCACCGGAAAGACCCTGCTCGCGCGTGCCGTCGCGGGCGAGGCCGGTGTCCCCTTCTACTCGATCTCCGGATCCGACTTCGTCGAGATGTTCGTCGGCGTCGGTGCCTCGCGTGTCCGTGACCTGTTCGAACAGGCCAAGGCCAACGCCCCGGCGATCGTCTTCGTCGACGAGATCGACGCAGTCGGCCGGCACCGCGGTGCGGGCCTCGGCGGCGGTCACGACGAGCGCGAGCAGACCCTCAACCAGCTGCTCGTCGAGATGGACGGCTTCGACGTGAAGGGCGGGGTCATCCTGATCGCCGCCACGAACCGTCCCGACATCCTCGACCCGGCCCTCCTGCGCCCCGGCCGCTTCGACCGCCAGATCGCGGTCGACCGTCCGGACATGCAGGGCCGTCTGGAGATCCTCAAGGTTCACCAGAAGGGCAAGCCGACCGCACCGGACGTGGACCTGGGCGCTGTCGCACGCCGTACGCCCGGCTTCACGGGTGCCGATCTCGCCAACGTCCTGAACGAGGCCGCGCTGCTCACGGCCCGCTCGGACGGGAAGCTGATCGACAACCACGCGCTGGACGAGGCGATCGACCGCGTCGTGGCGGGTCCGCAGAAGCGGACCCGGATCATGTCGGACCGGGAAAAGAAGATCACCGCGTACCACGAGGGCGGACACGCCCTGGTCGCGGCGGCTTCCCCGAACTCCGACCCGGTCCACAAGATCACGATCCTGTCCCGCGGCCGGGCCCTGGGTTACACCATGGTCCTGCCCGACGAGGACAGGTACTCGACCACGCGCAACGAGATGCTCGACCAGCTCGCGTACATGCTGGGCGGGCGCGCGGCCGAGGAACTGGTCTTCCACGACCCGACCACGGGCGCCGCGAACGACATCGAGAAGGCCACGGCAACGGCCCGCGCGATGGTCACGCAGTACGGCATGACCGAGCGCCTCGGCGCGATCAAGTTCGGCGGGGACAACACCGAGCCGTTCCTGGGCCGCGAGATGTCGCACCCGAGGGACTACTCGGAGGAGGTTGCCGCGCTGGTCGACGAAGAGGTCAAGAAGCTCATCGAGACCGCGCACAACGAGGCCTGGGAGATCCTGGTCGAGAACCGTGACGTCCTCGACAACCTGGTCCTCGCCCTCCTGGAGAAGGAGACGCTCAACAAGGAGCAGATCGCCGAGGTCTTCTCGACGATCGTGAAGCGCCCGGCCCGCCCGGCGTGGACCGGCTCCTCCCACCGCACGCCGTCCACCCGTCCGCCGGTGCTCTCTCCCAAGGAGCTCCAGCTGACGAACGCGGCGAACGGCACGTCCGCGGCCTCGGCCGCGGTGTCGGTGGAGAAGGCCCCGGAGCCCTCCCCGGAGGAGCGCCCGGAGGCCTAGTACCTCCCGGAATGGATGCCGCGCCCCCCAGGTTCTAGCCTGGGGGGCGCGGCACTTTCACGTGCCCGCGACTGCACAGACAGGAACGAGGAAGAGATGACCGACCCAGTGACCCTGACCGGTGGCGAGGGCACGATCGGCGAGTTCGACGAGAAGCGCGCCGAGGCGGCCGTCCGCGAGCTCCTGATCGCGGTCGGCGAGGACCCGGACCGTGAGGGGCTGCTTGAGACGCCGGCCCGGGTGGCGCGGGCGTACCGGGAGATATTCGGCGGTCTGTGGCAGAAGCCCGAAGAGGTGCTGACCACGACGTTCGACCTCGGGCACGACGAGATGGTCCTGGTGAAGGACATCGAGGTCATGAGTTCGTGTGAACATCATTTGGTGCCATTCGTCGGAGTTGCCCATGTTGGGTACATTCCATCGGTCGACGGCAAGATCACCGGGCTGTCGAAGCTGGCCCGGCTGGTGGACGTGTTCGCGCGTCGCCCCCAGGTGCAGGAGCGGCTGACCACGCAGATCGCGGACTCCCTGATGGAGATTCTGGAGCCGCGCGGAGTCATCGTCGTCATCGAGTGCGAGCACATGTGCATGACCATGCGCGGAGTCCGCAAGCCCGGCGCGAAGACCATCACCTCGGCCGTCCGCGGCCAGCTCCGCGACCCCGCCACCCGCAACGAGGCGATGTCACTGATCATCGCTCGCTAGCCGGATTGTCAGACCCGCCCGATAGCGTCGCTGATCAGGTGATTTCACTTGATCAGGGGGCGCTATGGGCGGGCTGCCGAGCGAGCAGATGGTGAACGGAGTGGCCGGGCAGGCGCAGGCGGGAACGGGCGGCCGTTCGGGTCCGTGCGCTGGCTGCTCTACGGGCCCGTCGTGGTCGCGGCCGCGTACCGGGGCCGGGGGATCGCCCGGGGGCTGTTCACCACCGCGCTGGAGGCCGCCTCGGGGCGGGCCGAGGTGATGGTGGCCTTCATCGAGATGACGAACCGGGCCTCGTGGACGGTGCACGTCGACGGGCTGGGGATGACCCCGCTCGGGGAGTTCGACCTCGACGGCCGCGCCTATGGAGTAGTGGGCGCTGCCTGCCCGGCGGCTTAGGCGCGGGCCGGGGCCTCCGGGGTGGGGTCCTCGTCGTCCGGGAGCTTCAGGACGTGTTCCAGGAAGAGGGCCGCCGCGACGACCGCCGCGCCCGCCAGGACCGAGAAGCCGGCGTACCAGGTCTGGTCGCGGCGGGCGGGGACGTCCAGGGCGGACGTGAGGAGGAAGACGCCCACGCCGCCGTAGGCGCCCGCGACCAGGGCCGCCACCAGGGCGCTGGCCTGTCCGAAGACCACCGCGCGGGCCGCCATCAGCGGCTCCACGCCCTTGGCGCCGGGCACGCGCTCGCGCTGGGCCTTCAGACGGGAGCGCAGCGACAGTGCCGTCGCGAGCAGGACCACCGCGATGGCGCCGAGGACGATCGGGGCGGCCACCGGGACGCCGGGGAGCGTGCCGTACGCGTTCCACAGCCGGGCTCCGGCCCAGGACAGCACCGCGGCGATCGCGAAAATGCCCGCCAGGACCGCCGGCCTCAGTTGCTTCACTTGTGCCTCTCCCACCGTTCCCGCAGCGCCCGCTCTCCGTGCGTGCGTATCCGGTGATCCTAAGTGGTCGACGGCCCCGTCCCGCGGGCGCGGCTCATTCGGGGAGGCGCAGTTCCAGGTCGGTGCGCTGGGTGAGCCCGGTCAGGCCGACGGCCGTCAGGAGCGCGGAGACGGGGCCGTGGCCCGGGATCTGCGCTTCGGGGTCGATGTCGTGCCAGGGGGCCAGCACGAAGGCGCGCTGGTGGGCGCGCGGGTGCGGGAGGGTCAGGACGGGGTCGGCGCAGACCTCGTCGGCGTAGGCGATGATGTCGACGTCGATCGTGCGGGGCCCCCAGCGCTCCTCGCGGACGCGGTCGAAGGCCTCCTCGATGGCGTGTCCGCGCTCCAGCAGCGAGCTGGGCGGCAGGGTGGTCTTCACCGAGATGACGGCGTTGAAGTACGCGGGCTGCGAGCCCTCCTCCACGCCCCACGGCTCCGTCTCGTAGACGGGGGAGACGGCCTTGACCCGCAGGCCCGGAGTGTCGCCGAGGGCGTCGATGGCGCCCTGGAGGGTCTCCAGGCGGTTGCCCAGGTTCGCGCCGAGCGCGACGACGGCCCACTTGGGGTTCGACAGGGTCACGTCCGCGGCGTCCACGGCTTCGACCACCGAGGCGGGTACCGGCTGGACGGTGGGGTCGCTCTGGGCGTTCATTCCGTTGTTCACGCGCGGCTCCGGGTGATCGTGATGGTCACGTCGTCGAAGGGGACGGTGATCGGCGCGTCCGGTTTGTGGACGACGACCTCCACCTGGGCGACCGCCTCGTGCTTGAGGCACTGCTGGGCGATCCGCTCGGCGAGGGTCTCGATCAGGTCCACGGGCTCGCCCTGGACCACTTCGACGACTTCCTCCGCGACTACCCCGTAGTGCACGGTCTTAGCCAGGTCGTCGCCCGCCGCCGCGGGACGGGTGTCGAGGTGGAGCACCAGGTCGACGATGAAGGTCTGGCCTTCCTCGCGTTCCCGGGGGAAGACGCCATGGTGCCCGCGAGCCTTGAGGCCGCGCAGCGCGACACGATCCACGCGAATCACTCCTGCTTTTCGTAGGTGCTTCCGGTCCGGGACTCCCCGGATCCATGGCCTACGCCGAGTGCGGTCGGCGTCGTCCATCTTCGAATTTACCTGCGAAATACCTCGGACCCCGACCGCACCCCGACTGAGGGGCTAGGAGGACTCCTCCTCGTCGTCCTCGTCGGAGTCCGTGAGGACGGGAGAACCGTGGTGCGACCACAGCCGCCAGCCCTCCGGTGTGCGTCGGAACACATTCGTGGCGACGACGAGCTGGCCGACGAGCGGGCCCAGTTCTCCGCCGTCCTCGGCGGGTCCGCCGCTGAGGATGTTCTCGGTGCAGGTCACCAGCGCGGTGTCGCCTATGACGGTGACCTTGGTGTCGGTCAGGAAGAACTGGATGTACTCGGTGTGCGACATGATCAGCGCGTAGGAGCGCAGCACTTCGCCGCGTCCCGACAGCACCGGCCAGCCCGGGTGCACGCAGGAGATCTCGTCTTCGAGCCAGAGCGCCGACAGCGAGTCGAAGTCCCCCCGCTCCATGGCCTCGTAGAAGGCCGTGTTGACCTCTTCGACGGATTCGATGTCGGTACGGCTCACCGTGCCCCTTCCTCGTTGCTACGGGTCGTACCCAGTGCCCCTTCCACGGCGCGGGCCACCCGAACCGCGTCGGCGCTCGCCCGTACCTCGTGGACCCGTACGGCCCAGGCGCCCCGGGAGGCGGCGAGGGCGGAGACGGCGGCGGTGGCGGCGTCGCGTTCGCGGGCGGGCGGCGGGGAGGCGCCGTCGGCGCCGGCCAGTACCCGGCCGAGGAAACGCTTCCGCGAGGCGGCCACCAGCAGCGGGAATCCGAGGGCGCGCAGCTCGGAGAGGTGCGCGACCAGGGCGAGGTCGTGCTCGGCGTTCTTGGCGAATCCCAGGCCCGGGTCGACCAGGAGCCGTTCGGGGGCGATGCCGCCGGTGACGACGGCGTCGATGCGGGTGCGCAGTTCCGCGGTGACCTCGGCGAGGACGTCCTCGTACACGGCGAGGCTGTTCATTCCGTCGCTGAAGCCGCGCCAGTGCATGACGACGAAGGGCACCTCGGCGGCGGCGACGGCCGGGATCATGCCCGGGTCGGCGAGGCCGCCGCTGACGTCGTTGACCAGGGTGGCGCCAGCGGCGACGGCCCGGGCGGCGACGGAGGCGCGCATGGTGTCGACGGAGACGACGACGCCTTCGGAGGCGAGGCCGCGGACGACGGGGACGACCCGGCGCAGCTCCTCCTCCTCGTCGACGCGGGAGGCGCCGGGGCGGGTGGACTCGCCGCCGACGTCCACGAGGTCGGCGCCCTGGGAGACGAGGTCGAGGCCGCGCTTGACGGCGGCGGTGGTGTCGAACCAGCGGCCGCCGTCGGAGAAGGAGTCGGGGGTGACGTTGACGACGCCCATGACCGCGCAGCGGTCCCAGTCGGGGAGGCCTGTCACCAGGCCCCTGGGGGCGGGGCCGCTGTTCGTGTTCATGGTTCCCAGGGTAGGGCTCTTGGCCTTGGCCTTGCCCTGGGTGGCCGTGGGGCCGGGTGTGTGGCCGGCCGGTGGGTGGGGTGGGGGTGCGGGTGTGCGGGTGGGGGTGCCGCTGCGCGGGCTGCTCCCCGCCCCGCCCTTCCTCCGTTCCCCGGGGCTGCGCCCCGGACCCCTCGGGGCTGTGCCCCGGACCGCCGCGCCTCAACGCCGGCGGGGCTGGATTTGGCCTCAGGCCGCCCGGACCTTGTGGTCCGGCTGGGCGGGCACGGCGGCCGGGGCCGGTACGCGGTGGTGGGCGCAGGTGCGGACCGGCTTGGGGCGGCGGCGGGCGGCGAACAGGCGGGGCAGGGCCAGCGTGACGAAGCCCTCCGCCTGCATCGCGGCGAAGCCGATGCGGGGCAGGTCCCGGGTGGTGCGGAAGACCACGAAGCGGGGCTCCCAGCGGGGGCGGAACTTCGCGTTGAACTTGTACAGCGACTCGATCTGGAACCAGCGCGAGAGGAACACCAGCAGGCTGCGCCACATCCGCAGGAACGGGCCGGCGCCGATCTTCTCGCCGCGGGCCAGGGCCGAGCGGAACATCGCGAAGTTCAGGGAGACCTTCTCGATGCCGAGCGCCGGGGCGGCTTCCAGGGAGGCGACGATCAGCAGTTCGTTCATGCCGGGGTCGGCGGCGCGGTCGCGGCGCATCAGTTCCAGCGACATGCCGTCGTCGCCCCAGGGGACGAAGTGCAGGACGGCCTTGAGGTCGCCGAAGGGGGAGGTGTCGCCCTCCTCGACGCGGTGCGCGGTGGCGATGTAGCAGTCGCCGTCGCCGGGGTCGCCGACGCGGCCCAGCGCCATGGAGAAGCCGCGTTCGGTGTCGGTGCCGCGCCAGGCCTCGGCCGCGCCGCGGACCCGCTCCAGCTCGGCCCCGGTCAGCTCGCTGACCCGGCGGACCCTGGTGGTGTAGCCGTTGCGTTCGATGCGCTTCACCATCTGCCGGACGTTGCGCATCGCCCGGCCGGAGAGGGAGAAGTCTTTGACGTCGACGATCGCCTCGTCTCCGAGTTCCAGGGCGTCGAGGCCGGTCTCGCGGGTCCAGACCTCGCCGCCGGTCTCGCTGCAGCCCATGACGGCGGGGGTCCAGGAGTGGGTCTTGGCCTCCTCCATGAACCGTTCGATGGCGCCGGGCCAGGCCTCGACGTCGCCGACCGGGTCGCCGGAGGCGAGCATCACGCCGGAGACGACGCGGTAGGTGACGGCGGCCTTGCCGCTGGGGGAGAAGACGACGGCCTTGTCACGGCGGAGCGCGAAGTGGCCCAGGGAGTCGCGGCCGCCGTGCTTGGCGAGCAGTTCGCGGAGCTTGACCTCGTCGCCGGCGGTGAGCCGGGCGGCCGGGTGCTCGGGGCGGAAGGCCAGGTAGATGGTGGTGACGGCGGTGAGCATGCCGAGGGCGCCCAGCGAGTAGCCGACGGTCCAGGAGACCCGGCCGGCGTAGTCGACGGGGCCCTCGACGCCGAGGAGCCCGTAGACGACGTGGCTGATCTGTTCATAAACACCCGGATTGCCTACAACGCGGCCGGGGTGCGAGTTGACGATGACCAGGCCGAGGCCGATGGAGCCCGCGCTCATCAGCACGAAGTTGGCGAGCGCCTTCCAGCGGCTGCGCGGGTCGGGCAGCGCCTTGAATTCGTTCTGGTGGCGCAGCAGGAGTGCCAGGAGCACTGCCGCGATGACCACGCCGATGACCGAGTGGCGGTACGTGAACTGCGCGACGGCGCCGGCCGGCAGCAGCACCACGGCGGCCCGCCAGGCGCGGCGCTTGCGGCGCTTGAGCCCGTGCGCGAGCAGCAGGAGCAGGACGCCGGCGCTGAGGGCCAGGGCGGCGGCGAAGGGGCCGACGGAGCCGGGCAGCACCTCGGTGACCGCGTGGATGCGGCTGTGCCGGAAGCGCGGGAAGACCCCCGCGGCGATGTCCAGCAGGCCGACGACCGTGACGGCGGTTCCCACGACTCCGGGGACGGACTCCGGTCGTGGGCCTCGGAGGATTCGGCTGACAGGCTTCGGAACCTGTCCCGACTTATCGCCATCTATCCTGCTAGACATCGCTTCCCGTTGCTCCGCGAGAGATCATGTGGCCGAAGGCCGCTTGGGGCCCTTCGCTGGGTGGTGCGTCCCCGTAGGACGACGTGGTGCGTCCCCGTAGGACGACATGGTGCGTCCCCTAGGACGACATCGAGGGGGAGCGGGTTCACTCTTCCGTCGAGAAAAAAAATCCAGTCCTGCCATAGAAAGTCGACTGACTGCTCATGGGTCTCACCAGTAATACGGTTCTGGCGCTGGCCATCCTTGCCGGTGTGCTGCTGTTCGCGGCCACGGTGTGGTTCTGGCCGAAGCTCTCGGGCCGCTCCTGGCGCTCGGTCCTCGGCCGGATCGGCCTCCTGCTGGCGACGCAGCTGGCCATGTTCGCGGCGATCGGTCTCGCGGCGAACAAGTCCTTCCTCTTCTACGGGTCCTGGGCCGACCTCTTCGGCCAGGAGACGTCGGTCGGCAAGGTCGTCGACCACTCGATGAGCAGCGACCAGATCAAGGTGGTCGACAAGCAGCACCTCGACGTGCCCGGCGGTGCCAAGCCTCCGGTCGGCGGACAGATCCTGAAGGTGTCCATAACGGGCCAGAAGTCGAAGATAACGAGCCCCGGGTACGTGTGGCTGCCGCCGGAGTACTTCCAGCCGCAGTACAAGGACCGCAACTTCCCGGCCTCCATCGTCCTGACGGGCTACCCGGGCATGGCGGAGAACCTGATCAAAGGGCTCGACTACCCGATGAAGGCCTTCAGCCTGTCCAAGGCGGGCAAGATGAAGCCGATGATCCTGGTCATGATGCGGCCGACTCCGGGTGCGCGCGACACCGAGTGCGTGGACATACCCGGTGGCCCGCAGACCGAGACCTTCTACGGCCAGGACCTCCCCCGCGCCATCCAGAGCACCTTCCGGGTCGGCAACAAGCCCGCGAACATGGGCTACATCGGCAATTCCACGGGCGGTTACTGCGCCCTGAAGATGACCGCGCACTACCCGCAGACCTTCGGCGCCGCCGCGGGGCTGTCCGCGTACTACGAGGCCGCGGACGACCCGACGACCGGTGACCTCTTCCGCGGGGACGACAAGCTGAAGGCCCGTGCGAACGTGCTGGAGTCCATCAAGGCCAAGCAGCCGACCGGTACGTCGTTCCTGGTCACCAGCAGCGAGAAGGGCGAGCCGAACCTCGCCGGCACGAAGAAGTTCATCAAGCTGGTCAAGGGCCCGGACCGGGTCTCCTCGATCATCCTCGACAGCGGCGGCCACAACTTCAACACCTGGCGCCGCGAGATCCCGCCGATGCTGGTGTGGATGAGCGGCCGGATCCAGGCGTAGCGGGGGCGGCGGCGGGCGCCGGCGGGAGGCTCAGGCCTCCTGCAGCCGGGCCCGCCGCAGGGCCCGGTGCACCCCTTCCGGGGTGAGTACGCCGATCAGCGCGCCGGAGTCGGGATCCGTGACCCCGATCCGCCCCGAGTCCCCCTGGAGCAGCAGCGCGAGCGCCTCGCGCAGACTGGCCCCCAGCGCCACTGCGGCGGTGGGGGCCTTCGCGTCGGCGGAGGAGACCTCGGTCAGGTCGGCCTGCGCCACCGCCGTGACGGCGAGCCGCTTCAGCCCCCGGTCGGAGCCGACGAAGCCGGCCACGTACTCGGTGGCCGGGGCGCCCAGGACCTGCGCCGGGCGGGCGAACTGCTCGATGGTGCCCGCTCCGTAGACCGCGATGCGGTCCCCGAGCCGGACCGCCTCCTCCAGATCGTGCGTGACCAGCAGGATCGTTTTGCGCACGGTCTTCTGGAGCGTCAGGAACTCGTTCTGGAGCCGCTCGCGCACCACCGGGTCCACCGCGCCGAACGGCTCGTCCATCAGCAGCACCGGCGGGTCCGCGGCGAGCGCCCGGGCCACGCCGACGCGCTGGCGCTGCCCGCCGGAGAGCTGCTCCGGGTAGCGGCCCCCGTAGACGGCCGGGTCCAGCCCGACCAGGTCGAGGAGTTCCGCGGCCCGCGCGCGGGCCTTGGCCTTCGGGGTGCCGATGAGCTGCGGCACGGTGGCCGTGTTCTCCAGCACCGTCTTGTGCGGGAAGAGCCCGACCTGCTGGATGACGTAGCCGATGCGCCGGCGCAGTTCGACCGGGTCGGCCTCCGCGATGTCCTCGCCGTTCAGCAGGATCCGGCCGGAGGTCGGCTCGATGAGCCGGTTGACCATCTTCATGGTGGTCGTCTTGCCGCAGCCGGACGGGCCGACCAGGGTGACCAGTTCGCCCTCGGCCACCTCGAAGGACAGGTCCCGGGTGGCCGTGGTCCCGTCGGGGTAGCGCTTGGTCACTTGCTCGAATCGGATCACCCGCCCATCTTTCCCTACCCGCGGGGTCAGTTTGTGAAGGGCGTGTTGCCCGCGTGCGAAGGATTCCGGCCATTGTCGGTGCCGGGGGTTATGGTCGCTCCTACGTACGATCGGTGACGGGGGGCGAGGAGCGATGGCCGGGCAGAGCTGCCTGGTGGCGAACGACTGGGTCTGCTGGGAGTACGTCACGTCCCGCTCCCAGGAGCTCACCGACGCCACCCTCGAACACGTCTGGATCACGGGCGTGTCGGTGCTCATCGGCATCGCCGTGTCCGTCCCGCTCGCCCTGCTGGCCCGCCGCGGCCGCCACTGGGCGGCCCCCGTGCTCGGCCTCACCACACTGCTCTACACGGTCCCCTCGCTGGCCATGTTCTCCCTGCTGCTGCCGGTGTTCGGGCTCTCGGCGGCGCTGGTGGTGACCGGCCTGGTGCTGTACTCGCTGACCATCCTCGTGCGCAACGTGCTGGCCGGGCTCGAAGCCGTGCCCGAGGACGTACGGGAAGCCGCGCGCGGGATGGGGTACGGCCCGGGCCGGCTGCTGTGGCAGGTCGAGCTGCCGCTGGCGCTGCCCGCCCTGCTGGCCGGCGTACGGATCGCGACCGTCTCCACGGTCGCGCTGACGACGGTCGGCTCCATCGTGGGCAAGGGCGGCCTCGGCAACCTCATCGCACCCGCCGTGACCAGCTCCTTCAAGGCCCAGGTGCTCACCGCCTCGGTGCTGTGCGTGCTCCTGGCGCTCGTCGCCGACCTGGCGCTGCTCGGCCTCCAGCGGCTGCTCACGCCCTGGACGCGGGCGACGCGCGCGCCGCGCGCCAAGCGGGCGGGCCGCGCCGGACGGGCCGCCGACGTGAACGCGGGAGTCCTCTGATGGGCGTACTGGGACAGGCCTGGGACTGGCTGGCCGACGGGGCCAACTGGGCCGGGGAGAGCGGAGTCTGGCACCGGCTCGGCGAGCACGTGTACGTCAGTGGCGTCGCCCTGGCCCTGGCCTGCGCGCTGGCCCTCCCGGTCGGGCTGTGGCTGGGCCACCTCGGCAAGGGCGGCGGCCTCGCCGTCAACGTCTCCAACATCGGGCGGGCCGTCCCGGTCTTCGCGGTGCTGGCACTGTTCATGGTCTCCCCGCTGCGCAATGCCGGGTACGTGCCCACCATCGCCGCACTGGTCCTCTTCGCCATCCCGCCCCTCCTGACCAACGCCTACGTCGGCATGCGCGAGGTCGACCGCTCCGTCGTGGAGGCCGCGCGGGGCATGGGCATGTCCGGCCGCCAGCTCTTCTGGCGGGTGGAACTGCCGCTGGCCCGCGGCCTGGTGATGACGGGACTGCGCTCGGGCGCCGTCCAGGTCATCGCCACGGCCACCATCGCCGCCATGGTCGGCCAGGGCGGCCTCGGCCGGATCATCACCGCCGGCTTCAACACGTACAACACCCCGCAGGTCGTCGCGGGCGCCCTGCTGGTCGCCGCGCTGGCCCTGCTCGTGGAGGGCGCGCTGGTGGCGGCCGACCGGCTGTTGCCGGGCGCGCCCACCCGCGCGACCGCCCGCTGAGCGGACCCCGACACGCCGGCCCACCCCTTGTTGGTCCACCCCTTGAAGGAGATTGAGATGAGCAAGTCCACGCGCGCCCTCGGCGCGGCCCTGGGCGCGGTCGCCCTGACCGCATCGCTCGCCGCGTGCGGCGGCGACAGCCTGGAGAAGACCAAGGACGGCGGCTCCTCCGCCGCCGCCTCCGGGTCCTCCGAAGGCGGCAAGGGCGGCAAGCTGGTGATCGGCGCCGCCGGCTTCACCGAGTCGAACGTGCTGGCCGAGCTGTACGCGCAGGTCCTCAAGGACGCCGGCTACGACACGTCGATCACCACGGTCAACAACCGCGAGCTGTACGAACCCTCGCTGGAGAAGGGCGAGATCGACGTCGTCCCGGAGTACGCGGCGACCCTCGCGGAGTTCCTCAACGCCAAGGTGAACGGCTCCAAGGCGCCGACGGAGAAGCCGGTCGCGTCGAGCGACGTGACGGCGACGGTGGCGGCCCTGGAGAAGCTGGCGGGCCCGCTCGGGCTGAAGGCGCTGCCGGCGGGCTCGGCGGTCGACCAGAACGCCTTCGCGGTGAGCAAGGAATTCGCCACGAAGAACAACCTCAAGAACCTTTCCGATCTGGGCAAGTCCGGTCTGAAGGTGAAGATCGCGGCGGGTGACGAATGCGCGGTGCGGCCCTTCTGCGCACCCGGATTGAAGACCACGTACGGAATCGACGTTTCCGGCATCGACCCCAAGGGAGTCGGAACCCCGCAGGCCAAGCAGGCGGTCAAGGACGGCGCGGACCAGCTCGTCCTGACCACCACCACGGACGCCACCCTCGACAGCTTCGGCCTGGTGCTGCTGGAGGACGACAAGAAGCTCCAGAACGCCGACAACGTGCTCCCGGTGGTCAACGCCAAGGACGCCGGCGCCCCCGAGATCGCGGCCGCCCTCGACAAGATCACCAAGGCGCTCACCACCGCCGACCTGGTCGAGCTGAACCGCAAGGTCGACGCCGAGCGCGCCAAGCCGGCCGATGTCGCCAAGGCCTACCTGGAGTCCAAGGGCCTGCTGAAGAAGTAGGAGTTGCGCCTTTCGTGCGCCAAGTGCGGTAACCGCTCGGGAACAGATTTCCGGGCGGCTACCCCACACCCTGTCCACGCCCTGTAAATTTCAGGCCATGCCCCGTGGACGCCACCGCAATCCCGAACCTCTTCACCGGCTGCTCACGCCGAGCGCCGTCGCCGGTGTGTCCGTCGTCGGCGCAGGCGCCGCCTGGCTGCTCGCGGAACCGATGGCGCTGCGCCTGCTCGTGGCGCTCACCGCGGCCGCGGGGCTGACTGGCGCTGTCGTCATGCGCGCGTGGGACCTGGCGGCGGGCCGCCGGGTCACCGAGCTCGGGCGCGAGCGGGTCAAGGACGAGTGGCGCACGGACGAGCGGATAGCCGAGCTCGAATCCGACCTCGAAGAGGCCCGGGTGCTGCGCGGCAAGCTGGACGCCAAACTGCGCGCGAAGCGGGTCGAACTCGCGGGCCTGCGCGGGGAACACGCGTCGCTGCTGCGCCGGTACGCCACCGCCGAGACCGAGCGGGCGAGTGCCCTGGAGGGACGCCGGCTGCTGGCCATCGAGGCCGCGGCCCCGGCGGCTTCCGCGGCCGCTCCCAAGGAACTTCCCGCGGTCACCGAGGAGCGCACCAGCGCCGGCGCCGCCACCTCGGTGGGCTTCGCCCGCGCCCACGCCGCGCTCGTGGCGCTGGCCGCCAAGGCGGCCGGGAGCACCGGGCCCGGACCCGAGGGCCCGAGCGGCCCTCCCGCCCTCCCGGCGGGCCCCAAGGCCCCCGCAGCTCCGGCCCTCCCGGCCGCTCCCGCCGCTCCCGCCGGCTCGGCGAAGCCCGCCGCACCTGCCGGCTCGGCGCAGCCCGCCGCTCCCGCCGGCTCGGCGCAGCCCGTCGCACCTGCCGGCTCGGCGAAGTCCGCCGCTCCCGCCGGCTCGGTGAAGCCCGCCGAGCTGGAGGCGCACTCCCGCCCCGCGCTCACCGGTCCGGCGCCCGCGGGCCCGGTGGCCGCCGTGCCCGCGCGTCGTCTCGCGGCCGCGGTGGCCCCGTACGCCGCGCACCGCCGGCCCACCTCGCGCGTCGAGGGCGGGTTCGACTTCTTCGGTGCGAAGACCGCGGCGCAGGCCCGCGCGGTCATCGAGTCCGTCCAGAACGAGGACCTCGCCGACGTGGTCGGCGCGGAGGCCCTCGCCGTCCACGAGGCGGAGTCCGCGCAGGGCGGGGCGGAGCCGGAGTTCAAGGCTCCTGCCGCCGGGCACCGCGCCCTGGGCCAGGTCATCGACCTGACCGCCCACGACGAGACGGAGCCGATCGACGTGGTGCAGCTGCGCGCGGCGAACTCCTAGCCCAGCGAGCTCCTAGCCCAGCGAGCTCGAAGGCGCCTGCCCTCGCGCGCCACCACGGACGGGCCCCGGCCGGCCGCCCGGGGTGAGGGCCCTAGAACAGCGGGAGTTGGCCCGGGAGCGGGGACAGGGTGAAGCCGTCCAGGGTGGGGGCACTGGCGCCGAGGGTCACGCGGGCGCGGGAGCCGGGGCAGGAGACGAGGTCCCCGCGGCCCCGCCCGGCGGGCGGGTCGTGGCGGGCGATCCGCCCGGCGGTGACGGCGCAGTCGCGGCCGCAGGAGGGGCAGGCCCGGCGGGGTGAGAGGGACATCCCCCCAGTCTGCCCTGCCGGTGCGACACCGGCCCGGCGGGCCGCCTCGCGGTCAGCTCCCGGGGGTGGTTCCGCGGGTGGCCTCACGGCCGGCCGCCCAGCTCTCGTGGGCCCGGTTCACCCGGGCCCACAGGGCCGTGCGGTCCGTCGGGGTCAGGTCGTCGAGCGCGCGGCCGAAGACGCCCTCCAGCACGGCGTAGAACTCCTCCGGGCCGTCGAGCACCCGTTCCGTGTTCCCCTTCACGGGGTCGATCCGGCTCAGCACCCGCCCCCGCAGGGCGTCGATGCCGTCCGCGTCGCGGCGCAGGGCCGCGAAGGTCCGTACGAAGCCGGAGTCCCCGGAGGTCGACAGCCGGACGTGCTCGGTCTCGAAGCCGGCCGCGCCCGCCGTCCCGGCGGGCTCCGCACGGAAGTTCACGAGCGGGGCGGAGCTGCCGGGGTGGCGGTAGAGCCAGCCCCCCGCGGGCAGCCGCTCCAGGGAGTACGTGAAGGCCCCCTGCCGGTACGGGCCTTCGCGCAGCGGCAGCGGCTCGTACGGGCCGTCCCCGAGCCCGGCGTCCACGTAGTAGGTGCCCTCACCGTCGGGCGCCGCCCCCGGCACGCGGACGGTGAGCGCCAGGTGGTCGCCGCTCACGCTCCGCAGGGCTTCCTCGGACTGGGATTCCTTGTACACGCCGCCCACATGGCGGGTGACCTCGTAGCCGAGGTGGTCCAGGAGCATCGCGAAGGCCCCGTTGAGGTGGAAGCAGTAGCCTCCGCGTCCGGCGGTGAAGCGGCGTGCCGACAGCTCGGGGTCGATGCCGGGGGCGCGGCCGAGCTGGATGTCGACGTTCTCGTACGGCACGCGCTCCAGGTGCGCCCGCTGGAGGGCGAACAGCCCCTCGACGGACGGCGCGCCGGGCTCCTCGATGCCGAGCCGCCGCAGGTAGGCGGCACGTATGCCGGTGCTGGAGGACGGGGACGAGGTGCCGGGGCTCATGTGGTCACCCTAGGCCGCTTCCGGATCTTGCCGGGCCCCCGACCCCGGTCACTTGTCGATGTCGCCGACGACGAAGAACAGCGAGCCGAGGATCGAGACCATGTCCGCGACCAGCTGCCCGGGGAGCAGGACCGCCAGCGCCTGGATGTTGTTGTACGAAGCCGAGCGCAGCTTGAGCCGGTACGGGGTCTTCTCGCCCTTGGAGACCAGGTAGTAGCCGTTGATGCCCAGCGGGTTCTCGGTCCACGCGTACGTCTCGCCCTCGGGCGCCTTCAGCACCTTCGGCAGCCGCTGGTTGATCGGGCCGGGCGCCAGCTCCGCCATCCGGTCCAGGCAGGCGACCGCGATGTCCAGCGCGTTGTGGGTCTGCTCCAGCAGGACCTCGAAGCGGGCCAGGCAGTCGCCCTCGGTGCGGGTGACGACCTTCAGGACGTCCTGGAGCTCGCCGTAGGCCAGGTACGGCTCGTCGCGGCGCAGGTCGAAATCGACGCCGGAGGCGCGGGCGATCGGGCCGGAGACCCCGTACGCGTGCACGGCCTCGGCGGACAGGACGCCGACGCCGCGGGTGCGGGCGCGGAAGATCTCGTTGCCGCGCACCAGATCGTCGTAGACGTGCATGCGCGTGTTCACGTCGGCGATGGCGGCGCGGGCCCGGCCCAGCCAGCCGGCCGGGAGGTCCTCCTTGAGGCCGCCGACGCGGTTGAACATGTAGTGCATGCGGCCGCCGGAGATCTCCTCCATGACGGCCTGCAGCTCCTCGCGCTCGCGGAACGCGTGGAAGATCGGGGTGATGCCGCCCAGCTCCAGGGGGTACGAGCCGAGGAACATCAGGTGGTTCAGGACCCGGTTCAGCTCGGCGAGCAGGGTCCGCATCCACACGGCCCGCTCGGGCACCTCCATGCCGAGCATCCGCTCGACGGCCATGACGACGCCCAGCTCGTTGGAGAACGCGGACAGCCAGTCGTGGCGGTTCGCGAGCATCACGATCTGCCGGTAGTCGCGCGCCTCGAAGAGCTTCTCGGCGCCTCGGTGCATGTAGCCGACCACCGGCTCGGCGCTGACGATGCGCTCGCCGTCCAGGACGAGGCGCAGGCGCAGCACGCCGTGCGTGGAAGGGTGCTGGGGGCCGATGTTGAGCACCATGTCGGTGCTCTCCGCCGCGCCGCCGATGCCGACCGTGGTCTCCGTCATGGCGGCATTGTCTCAGCCGGCGGGGGTGGGCCGCGGCCCGGTCCGGATTCCGGATCCGGGAGCGGCGGCCGACGGGCGTCGCGGGCCCGGCAAGATCCGAAAGAGACGGCCTAGGGTGGGGGGATGGACACGGGGACTGAGGGTGCGGCGGGTCCGCCCGCGTGGGTGGGGCTGCTGGGAGGGCTGCTGACTCTGCGCAGGCTCTTGCTGGCGCTGTGGATGTCCCTCTTCGCGGTGGTGACGGCCGTCGTGCTGGGGCTGACCGCCGGGCCGGGGTGGGCGGCGCTCGGCGGGTTCTGGCTGGTGGTGCTGGCCTGGGGCTGGGTGCTGCTCGGGCGGAACTGGCGGTCCTGGCGGTACGCGGAGCGCGCGGACGACCTGCTGATCAGCCGGGGCGTGATGTGGCGGGAGCAGACCGTGGTCCCGTACGGGCGGATGCAGCTGGTGGAGGTGACCTCGGGCCCCCTGGAGCGCCGTTTCGGGCTGGCCACGGTGCAGCTCCACACGGCCGCGGCGGCCACCGACGCCACGATCCCCGGACTCGCGCCCGAGGAGGCGGAACGGCTGCGCGACCGGCTGACGCAACTCGGCGAGGCAAGGTCGGCGGGGCTGTGACCCCGTCGGCCGACGCGGGGTCC
>NZ_JBIWAE010000011.1:227504-270035 GCF_044759865.1 Streptomyces sp. NPDC099050
CCCGCGGGGTCTCCGGTACCCGCGGGGTCTCCGGTACCCGCGGGGTCTCCGGTACCCGCGGGGTCTCCGGTACCCGCGGGGTCTCCGGTACCCGCGGGGTCTCCGGTACCCGCGGCGCCCGCGCCCGCGCAGGAGCGGCGGTTGCACTTCCTCACGCCGCTGCGCCGGGCCTGGGTGCCGATCGCCGCGACCATCGGCATCGTCGCCCAGCAGGGCGAGAACCTCGCCGAGTGGGTGACGGCCGTCTCCACCGTCCTGCGGGTCCTCGCGCTGACCGCGCTCGTCCTCGTCTTCGGCCTCTACGGCTTTCTCAGCTGGTGGTTCACGCACTACGCGGTCACCGACACCGAACTGCGCATCCGCAGCGGGCTCCTCTTCCGCCGCACCGCGCACATCCGCCTCGACCGGATCCAGGCCGTCGACGTCACCCGCCCCCTGCTGGCCCGCCTCGCCGGTGTCGCCAAGCTGCGGCTCGACGTCATCGGTACGGAGGCCAAGGACGAGCTGGCCTTCCTCGCGGAGAAGGACGCCGTCTCGCTCCGCGCCGAACTGCTCGCCCGCGCGGCCGGTTTCACCCCGGCCGAGGCCCCGCTGCTGGGCGAGGCCCCCGAGCGGGAGCTGCTCCGCGTGGGGCCGCGCGATCTGGCGATGTCCCTGCTGCTCACCCTGACCACCTGGGCGATCGTCGCCGGCGGGATCGCCGGCCCCTTGCTGGTGTGGTGGTTCAGCTCCAGGCCGTGGGTGGCCGTCGTCACCCTGCTCCCGGTGCTGGGAGCGATGTGGGCGGGGAGCGCCGGCCGCTTCCTCGCCGAGTACGACTGGCGGGTCGCCGAGTCCCCGGACGGGCTCCGGCTCGACCACGGACTGCTCGACCGCGTGCACGAGACGGTGCCGCCGGGTCGCGTGCAGACGGTACGGATCGTCGAGCCGCTGCTGTGGCGCCGGCGCGGCTGGGTCCGGGTGGAGCTGGCGGTGGCCGGCTCCAAGAACGACGTCCTGGTCCCGGTGGCCACCCGGGCCGCCGCCCACGCCGTCGTGGCGCGGGTCCTGCCCGGCGTCGACCTGGGGGCCCTCGTCTTCGAGCCCTCGCCGCGGAGCGGATCGCGCTGGGTGGTGCCGGTGTGGTGGAAGGGGTACGGCCTGGCCGTCTCCGCGGACGTGTTCGCGGCCCGCCACGGCCGCCTGTGCCGGCGTACGGAGATCGTGCCGCACGCCAAGGTGCAGAGCGTGCGCCGCTCCCAGGGCCCCTGGGCGCGCGCCCGGGGCGTGGCCGACGTACACGTGGACACCGGCGCGAACGGCACCGTCACGGCCCGCCTGCGCGCGGCGGCTGAGGCCGCCGACCTGCTCCTCGCCCAGGCGGCCCGCTCCCGCACCTCCCGCGCCGTGGCCCGCCCGGACCGCTGGATGACCTGAGGCCCGGGCGGGTGCGCGCCGTCAGCCGGCGGCGGGCGGCGTGACGTCGCCGGGCAGCGTGGTGAAGACGGGCAGCGTGATGGTGGCGGTGCCGATCAGAACGCGGTGGTCGGAACAGAGCTGCTGCGTCTCGCGGTCGATCGTGCAAGTCGCCGGGATCGACTTGGAGTCGGCGGTGAAGCCCTGGGCGGGGTCGGCGAGCTTGTCGGTCCGGGCGAGGATCAGGTCGATCTTCGGATTGCCCTCGTTGGCGGCGCACGGAGCCAGGCCGGTGTCGGGGTCGTTGATCGCCGGATTGTCGATCGCGGTCCACTCGCCGTAGTTCAGGCAGCGGCTGTCGGTGCTGTCGAGCTCCGTGTGCGTCGTCATCAGGGAGCCCATGCGGGACATGTCGGGCTCGGCGTTGAAGTCGCCCGCCACCAGGTACGACTCGCCGTTGTCCGTGAATCCCTTGAGGATGTCCCGGACGGCGCCGAGCTGCTGGGTGTTGATCTTCGCCGAGTTGACCGGATCGGGCAGGCGCCGGTTCGCGGTCGTGATGTGCGTCGTGCAGAACTTCATGCTCTGCTGGTCTTCGAGCTGCGCGCAGAGCATGCTGCGGTCCTCGTGGTACGCGCCGCTGTCCGCCTCGGCCTGCGTGTAGTCGGCGGGCAGGATGAAGGTCTGTGACGAGCGCAGCTGCGCCTTGCTGAACAGGGCGTTGCCGAACTCCTGGCCCTTGCAGATGCCGGTGCCGGGCGGGGCCGCCGGGTCGGGCTGGTGGGTGGCGGAGAAGCGGGCGTAGTTCGTCGCCTGGGTCCAGGCGTTGGGGGCGGAGTTCAGCTGGTCCCGGATCTCCTTGTACTGGGCGTAGCAGATCTCGTTGAAGGAGACGAAGTCCGGGCTCGGGTCCTGGGACTTGATCGAGCCGACGGCCGCGGCGACCATCCCGGTGGTGGCCAACCCGCCGTTGATCTTGTGTCCGGACACGTTCCAGTGCCACACCGTGTACGTCTCGGTGGTCGTGGTCCCGGCGGCCCCGGCCGGCGCCGCCCCGCCCGAGGCGAAGACGGCGGCCAGTGCCAGCGCGGCGGCGGCGGCCGCCCGCTTGATGGATCTCATGGTGGTTTTCCTCCCCTGGGCGGGGGCCTGATGCCCGCCGCCCCTCCGGGGAGGATTCCATGATCGCGTCCCGCGGCCCCGACCGGGGTCGGGGCCGGGGGTCCGGGCCGGGGCTACGCCGCCCCGCCGCCGCCCGCGCGGACCAGGCCGGTCTCGTACGCCAGGACCACGACCTGCACCCGGTCGCGCAGGTCCAGCTTGGTCAGGATGCGGCCCACGTGGGTCTTGACCGTGGCCTCCGAAAGGACCAGGCGGGCGGCGATCTCGCCGTTCGACAGGCCCTGGGCGACCAGCAGCATGACCTCGCGCTCGCGCTCCGTCAGCCGCTCGACGTCCTTGTTCCGCGGTTCCGCCGAGGTCGACGGAAGCATCGGCGCGAACCGGTCGAGCAGCCGGCGCGTGGTGGACGGGGCGACGACCGCGTCCCCGCTGTGCACCGAGCGGATCGCCGCCAGCAGCTCGCCCGGCGGGACGTCCTTGAGCATGAACCCGCTCGCGCCCGCCTTCAGGCCCGAGAAGGCGTACTCGTCGAGGTCGAAGGTGGTCAGGATGATCACCTTGGGGTGTTCCTCGGGCTCGCAGATGCGCCGGGTCGCCTCGACCCCGTCGAGGCGGGGCATGCGGACGTCCATCAGCACCACGTCCACCTTGGTGGCCCGCAGCACCTCCAGCGCCTCCAGGCCGTCGCCGGCCTCGGCGACGACCTCCATGTCGGGCTGTGCCGCGAGCACCATCCGGAAACCGGTGCGCAGCAGTACTTGGTCGTCGACCAGCATCACGCGGATGGAGGGGCCGGTGGGGAAGGACATGGTCACCTTTTCTTCAGGGGGAGCAGGGCGCTGATCCGGAAGCCGCCACCGGGCCGGGGTCCCGCGTCGAGGGTGCCCCCGACCATACCGATGCGTTCGCGCATGCCGATCAGCCCGTGTCCGGCGCCGTCCGCGCCGCCGTCCGTGTACAGCTCGTGGGCCGCGCCCCGGCCGTCGTCCTCGACGAGCAGGCCGAGCCCGTCGTCGAAGTAGACGAGCCGCACGCTGGCCTTCGCGGTGGGGCCGCCGTGCTTGCGGGTGTTCGTCAGCGCTTCCTGGACGATCCGGTACGCCGTCAGCTCCACGCCGCTGGGCAGCTTGCGCGGGGCGCCCTCGACCTCGAAGTCCACCGTGAGCCCGGCCGCCCGTACCTGCTCGACCAGGACCTCGATCTGCTCCACGTCGGGCTGCGGCACGTAGTCCTCGGACTCCTGCGGCTCGCCGGTGCGCAGTACGCCCAGCAGCCGGCGCATCTCGGCGAGGGCCAGGCGCCCGGTGCCGGAGATGGTCTGCAGGGCCTCCTTGGCCTGCTCGGGGGCCGCGTCCATCACGTAGGCGGCGCCGTCGGCCTGGACGACCATCACCGAGACGTTGTGCGCGACGACGTCGTGCAGCTCGCGGGCGATCCGGGCCCGCTCGGCGGCGACGGCCACCTTGGCCTGGGCCGCGCGCTCCTGCTCCAGGCGCTGGTTGCGCTCGACGAGCTGGGCGTAATAGGCCCGGCGGGTGCGCAGGGAGTCCCCCGTCACCCAGGCGAGGGCGAACGGGATCATCATGAACACGACGAAGAGCACGCTGTCGGTCGTGGAGGCGCTCTTGTCCACCCCGACGCGCAGGAAGTACAGCGGGGAGGCGAGCAGCCCCCAGCCCAGCGCGGTGCGCGAGACCCAGCGCGGCACGTCGGAGGCGGCCACCGTGAAGAGGACGACGAGCATCGCGAAGTCGTAGAAGTTCGCCTCCGCGCCGATGGCCAGTTGGTAGAGGCCGGTGGCGACGGTGAGCCAGAAGACCGGCACGGTCCACTTGCGGCGCAGGGCCACGGCGCTGCTCAGCGCCACCACACAGGGGGTGGCGAGCAGCGCGGAGCCGGTGCCCTGGTGCATCGAGGAGACGACGGCCATCGAGAACCCGAAGAAGAGGACAGCCCAGAAGCTGTCGACGCCCGTCGGGTGTCTGCGGAGGAAATCGTAGAGGCGCTGCACGTAACCCAGAGTAGGGACAGCCGATAGGTGCTGGAGTCAACCAGAGGGGCGATCCGTGCGGCGCGCGAGTACTACCCGAGGTGGAGGCGACCATAACCTTTCAGCGATGAGCACTCAGGGTGAAGGCAACGGACAGGCGGATCCGCAGGCGGGGCCGGTGCGCTGGCGGACGGCGATGGAGCGGGCGCTGTACGGGCCCGACGGCTTCTACGTACGGCCCGCAGGGCCCGGCCCCGCAGGGCATTTCCGCACGTCCGTGCATGCCTCGCCGCTCTACGCGCGGGCCGTGGCCCGGCTCCTGCTGTGGGTGGACGGGGAACTCGGCCACCCGGACGAGCTGGACCTCGTCGACGTAGGGGCCGGCCGCGGGGAACTGCTGGCCGGGGTGCTCGCGGCGCTGCCGCCGCAGACGGCCGCGCGGGTGAGGCCGTACGGGGTGGAACGCGCCGGGCGGCCCGCCGGGCTCGACGGGCGGATCAGCTGGGTGAGCGCACCGCCCCGGGGGACCCGGGGGCTGCTCTTCGCCAACGAGTGGCTCGACAACGTACCGCTGGACCTCGCCGAGGACGGGCGCTACGTGGAGGTCACCCGGGACGGTACGGAGCACCCGGGCGGCCCCCTGGACGGGCCGGACCGGGCCTGGCTGGAGCGGTGGTGGCCCCGGGCGGGCGTGGGGGCGGGCGTGGAGGCGGGCGTGGGGGCGGGCGTGGAGGCCGGCACGGGTCGGGCGGAGATCGGGCGGCCTCGGGACGAGGCCTGGGCGGCGGCCGTCGCGACGCTCGACCGGGGCCTGGCGGTCGCGGTGGACTACGCCCACACCCGGGAGGCCCGGCCGCCCTTCGGGACGCTGACCGGATTCCGCGCCGGGCGGGAGACCGCCCCGGTGCCGGACGGGAGCTGCGACGTCACCGCGCACGTGGCGCTCGACGCGTGCGCGGGGCCGGGGGCGACGCTGCTGACCCAGCGGGACGCGCTGGCCGCCCTCGGCGTCTCGGGGGCCCGGCCCCCGCTGGCCCTGGCCTCCACCGACCCGGCGGCGTACGTCCGCGGCCTGTCGGCGGCGGGGGAGGCCGCGGAACTCACCGCTCGCGGCGGTCTCGGCGACTTCGGCTGGCTGGTCCAGCCGGTCGGCGTGGGCCCCTGGCCGGGGTGACGGCTGCCAGGGGTGACGGCCGCCGGGGTGACGGCCGCCGGGGTGACGGCCGCCGCTGCGCGGGGCGGGCAGGGGACTCGGCGCCGCTCAGCGGCCGCACCGGCCCCGGCCCGCCCCCTTACCGGCTTCCCGGCTACTCCGAGGCGTGGTCGTGGCCGTCGTGGAGGCCACCCCCGCTGCCTTCGCCGTTGGACGGCTCCGAGACGACCGGGCGGCTCAGCGGCGCCAGGTCGTACGCGTAGTGACCCACCGCGTCCGCGATGACGTCGACGTTGATGTCGAGCGCCTTCTGGTCGATGTTCGCCAGGGTGTCGCCCTTGCCGTGGTAGTTCACGTCGTACGCGACCCCGGCCTGTCCGCCGAACTTCGCCGCCTGCTCGGGCGTCTTGATGCCCTCGGCGCCCGTGAACGTACCGCCCGAGGGGATGCCGACCGCGATGAACGGGCCGTAGTCCGAGCGGCCCGAGAAGTCGGTGCCCTCGCGCGGGATGCTCTTGGAGTCGAGGAAGTCGTTGATCCCCTTCTCCAGCTGCGCCGAGCCCTCGGGGCCGGGGCCCGAGCCGACCTTGTCCGAGTCGTCGCCGTCGTAGACGAAGTACGCGGCGTTCGGCGAGGCGATCATGTCGAAGTTCAAGTAGAGCTTGATCTGCTTCTTCTGCTCCTCCGTCAGCCCGTCGACGTACGCCTCGGAGCCGAGCAGGCCGAACTCCTCCGCCGACCACCAGGCGAACTTGACCTTGTTCTTGATCTTCGTCTGGCTGCTCGCGAGCTTCTGCGCGACCTGGAGGATGCCGGCCGATCCGGAGCCGTTGTCGTTGATGCCCGGGCCCGCCGCGACGGAGTCGAGGTGCGCGCCGAGGAAGACGGTGTTGTTCGCGTCGCCGCCCCGCGTCTCCGCGACGACGTTGTACGTCTTGCGGTCCTCGCGGAGCTCGCGGATGTCGAGGGTGACCTCGACCGGCCCCGCGGCGGCGTCGGCGGCGAGCCGCTCGCCCTCGGCCAGCGTGACGCCGCCGGTCGGGATCTTGCCGGCGTCGGCCGCACCTATGGTGCCGTTCAGGGCGCCCGCGGTGTTGTTGTAGATCACCGCGCCGACCGCGCCGGCGTCGGCCGCGTTCTGCTGCTTGACCGCGAAGGCGCAGCCGCCGCGCTTGATCAGCGCGACCTTGCCGGTGAAGGCGCCCGCGGCGAAGTCGGCGGGCTCGCAGCCGCTGGTGCCGTCGGCGTCGACCGGGGCGGCGGCGACCTGCGCCGTCACACCGTTCGCCGGGCCGCTGGCGGTGTACGTCATCAGCTTGATCGGGACGTCGCGGCCGGCCGGGCCGTTGACCTTCAGGGTCTCGGCGATCGTCTCGACGAACACGAAATCGAACTCGTTCTTGGTGACCTTGTATCCGGCCGCCCGCATGACGAGCTCGACGTACTGGGCCGACTGGACGTGGCCCTTGGAACCCGCCACCCGGTTGCCCTTGTTGTAGTCGGCGATGGCCTGGAAGACCTTCAGGTGGTCGTTGGCACCCTTGCCGGTGGAGTCCTTGACCAGCTTGCGGGCCAGGGCGTCAGCCCGGGCGGCGTCGCTCTGCGGGCTGCCGGTGGCACCGGCCGGTCCGGCGAGGAGCAGCGGGGAGACGAGGGCCGCGGCCGCCAGGGCGGCGGTGGCTGCGGCTATACGGCGTGAGGGCATGAAAGTCCTTCCACGGCAGATGCGCGAGCGCATGCGTAAGGCGTTTGGCGTGTGGCGTGTGGCATGGGGCGTGTGGTGTGGGGCTTGTGGCATGGGGCGTTTGCGTGGGGCGTACGGGGGTGTGGCGTACGGCGGTGCGGGGACGCGAAGGCAGACGCAGGTCGGGTGCGAGCGCCGGATTCGGGGGAGCGGTGGACGCACGTTAGACATCAAGTGGCGGCCATGACCAGACTTTTCACTGATTCCGGTTTGTGAAATCCGTATATCGGAGCATCTGAGCCGTCGAAATCCGGCCAGTGCCCGCTCTGCGTGCCGGTCCGGCGCACTGAGCTGGCGCAGGCCTGGTGTAGGCCTTCGGTAGGCCTACCGGAGGCTTACCGGAGGATGCCCTCGATGAAGTCGGAGCCGATGCGTGCGACCGCCGCCAGGTCCAGCTGGTGCTGGACGTACCGTCCTTGGCGGCGGGTCTGGAGCAGTCCGGCCTTCTTCAGCACCGCCAGATGGCGGGACACCTCCGGGGCGGTGATCCCGTGCGCGGCCGCCAACTCGCCGGTCGTGTACGGGGCGCGCGCCAGATTGCGGCACAGCATCATCCGCATCGGATGGGCCAGTGCCTCCATGCGCCGCTGCAGCAGCTCCACCGACCCCGGGGCGGAAGCCAGTTCCGGAGAGCCGAGCGGGTAGTGGATCACCGGACGCCAGCCGGGGGCGTGCAGCACCAGCAGGTGGGGCCAGCCGAAGTTCGTGGGCACGAAGAGCAGGCCGTCACCTATTCGGGGATCGGCCGCGGTCGTGGATCCGTGGACCATCTTGTCCACCGTGACGGTGTTCAGCCCCTCGTCGACGCTCAGCGCCGAGGAGACCTCCTTCAGCACCGCGGGCAGCCCCTTGCGCCGCAGCACCTCCGTCTTGTGCCGGGCGTCCGCGCTCTGGCGGGGTTCGACGCGACGCCAGGTCTCCGCGAAGAAGGCCTCGTCGCAGTCCTCCATCAGCCGGCGCAGCCAGACCCGGACACCGGCGGTGTCGTCGAGCACCCGCACGGCGAAGGCCAGCTGCTGCGGCCCGCGCGCGGAGGCCGTCTCCAGGGCCTTCGCCCGGGCGAGCGGATCCGCGAGCGGGGACGGCCCGCCGCCGTCGTTGTACAGGGCCAGCCGGCAGTGCTCCAGGGCGGCCGTCACGAACCGCTCGTCGTCCAGCCGGTCGAGTACGTCGAGCTCGGCGGCGAGCGTGGCCGCGGGCCGGCCGGAGCCGCCGGGAATCCCGGCGAAGGCCATGAACAGGTCGGCGAAGGAGCTGCGCCACATGAACTCGCCCTCCAGCAGCCGGTCCGCGAGGTCCGGGTCCAGCGCGGCGGCGGTGGTGGAGGTCCAGGAGGCGAGGCCGGGGTGATGGCCGGGCAGGGAGAGCGCGTGCAACGCCATGCAGAGCTCTGCGAGCGGGGAGGGCGCGAAGCCGATCCGCTCCGCGGGGAGCCCGGTGATGTCGATGGTTACGCTCATCGGATCATTCTGCCGCTGTGGGGTGCGGGTGGGTGCGAGGCCGCGCCCGCTTCCCCCACGTGGCCGAGCGCCGTCGCCGGGGACCAGTCCCCGGGCCCCTGCGCCTCAAGCGCCGGCGGGGCTGGGGTGTGCCGGGGCTCGGGGGGCTGCGGGTGGGGGGTCGGTGCCGGGGGCGGGGTGGGGTGTCGGCCTGGACTGCATGATTTAGGCGCCCTGTCCTTTGCTTCGACAGTGATCCGGAGTGGTGCGCCACAAATCACGCTTTACGTCCCGGCCAACACCCCACCCCGCCCCCGTCCCCGACCCCGGGCCCGCAGCCCCCACCGACCCCGGGTCGGGGGAACATCCGCCCCGGGCCTTTTCAGCCGTCCGGCGTTTGAGGACCGGGGTCTGGGGCGGAGCCCCAGGGGGTCCGGGCGCAGCCCGGTACCCCCTGGGGCTCCGCCCGTCCGGCGTTTGAGGACCGGGGTCCGGGCAGCGCCCGGGGAACGGTGGAAGGGCGGGTAGGGGAGCTTTGCCCCGCAGGGCCACCCCGGGGCCCCCGGGCCCGGCAGGGCCAGGGCCGCGCAGCGGCAACGGTCGCAGCGGGGGACTTCGCCCCGCGCAGCGGTCAGGGGCGCGGCGGGGGGCTTCGGGCCGCGCGGCGGTGGGTTCCAGTCGGCCGGGGCCGACCCCGCTGGGCCGATTGACGACGTCGGTCAATCCGCGCGCGCAGCACCCGCAGCCAGGTTCAGGGTGAACGCATGACCGCGATCGAGCAGTACCTCGTCGACACCTACCGGGCCTCACAGCACGGCACCCCCGTGCCCCCGCCGCCGGGCCGCGACGACGTGGCCGTCCTGCGCGCGGCCCGGGCCCACCAACAGTTCCGGGCCGTCCTCAACGGCGCCCCGGCCCGCCACCCCTGGCGCTCGGCCCTCCGCCGCGTGCTGACCCGCCGGCACCTGGTCTGACCGCCGTTCCGACCTTCGGGTCCGACCTCTGGGGCCGACCGCTCCGGCGAGCCGCCCTGGCCCTGCCCGACCGGCAAGCGGCCCCTGGCCCTGGCGGCTCCGCCGATCCGCCCCGGGGCCTGCCGGGCGCGGCTGCCGGCCCGGCCTTGCCGGCCCGGGCTTCGGGCGGCGGACCCCGGTCTTGCTCTGCCCGTCCGGGCTAGAGGCGGGCCACGAAGTCGGCCACCGCGGTGGTGACGTCGGCCTCCGTCCAGGACAGGCCGGGGCGGGTGACCTCCAGCTCCGTCACCGAGAGGCCCGGCGGGCCGTCGGGGGACCAGCGGCGGAACAGGACCGTGCCGGTTTCCTCCGCGAGGCGGACACCCGCCTCGGTGAGGCGGTCCGCGTCGTACGGGAGCCACACCTGGAACTGGTGGGTGTGCGGCACCTCCGGGTGGACCCGGAACCAGGGCACCTCCGGAGCCGCGGCGAGCGCCGAGGCCAGGGCGGACGCCACCGTCCGCGCCTTGGCCACGTAGGCGGGCAGCTGCGGCAGCTCCCGTTCCAGTCCGGCCAGGGCGGACAGCGCGGCCGGGAACTGGCGGAAGATCTGGCCCCCGTACCGGTGCCGCCAGACCTTCGACTCCGCCACGAGCGACGCCGATCCGGCGAGGGCGGCCCCGCTGAGGCCGCCGAGAGACTTGTAGAAGGAGACGTACACGGAGTCCGCCAGCGCCGCGATCTCCGGCAGCGTCCGGCCGAAGTGGACCGTCGACTCCCACAGCCGGGCCCCGTCGAAGTGGACGACCGCGTCCCGTTCCCGGGCGGTGTCCACCAGGGCCGACAGCTCCTCCCAGGTCGGGAGCAGGAAGCCCGCGTCCCGGAGCGGAAGCTCCAGCATCAGCGTCCCGAACGGCTCCGGCAGCTCGGCGACCTCGGACGCGGTCGGCTGGCGCGGTTCGCCCGTCGGGTAGATGGTCCGCAGCCCCGAGACGAGCGACAGCGCGCCGCCCTCCCACCGTTCCGGATGGCTCGTCGGGTGCAGGGCGACCACCGGGTTCCCGGTCCGGCCGGCCCAGCAGCGCAGCGCGATCTGCTGGGCCATGGTCCCGGTCGGGAAGAACGCCGCGTCCTGCGTGCCGAGCAGCTCCGCGACCCGCCGCTCCAGCCGCTCCACGACGCCGCTGCCATAGACGTCGCCCGGCTCGTCCGGGTCCGTGACCTGCCCGCCCAGCTCCGCCAGCAGCTCGCCGACCGTGGCCTCCCGCAGACTGTGCGACAGCCTCCGCCGCGCCACCCGCCCGGCAACCACCATCCGCGCCGCCAAGGCATCCGCGGCCTGCCCGGCCGCCTGCTCCGCGTCCTGCCCGGCCGCCTGCTCCACCGCCTGCTCCACCGCGTCCGTCGCCCGCCCGGCCCCCGGCTTCCCGGTCGCGTCCGCCCGCCCGGCCCCCGGCTTCCCGGCGGCTTCCGCGCCCCCGGCGGCCCCCGGCTTCCCGGCGGCTTCCGCGCCCCCGGCGGCCCCCGGCTTCCCGGCGGCTTCCGCGCCCCCGGCGGCTTCCGCGCCCCCGGCGGCTTCCGCGCCCCCGGCGGCTTCCGCGCCCCCGGCGGCTTCCGCGCCCCCGGCCGCTTCCGCGCCCCCGGCCGCTTCCGGGCTCCGATCCAGGTCGGGGTCTGTGATCCGCTCCACGCCCGCGGCCTGCTCTGCCGCCGCGTCGGGTTCCGCGATCCGTAGCTCGCCCGTCTTCCTGCCCACCGCCACGGCTGGCTCCACCCCCGCGCCCGGCTCCGCAGCCGCCCCGGCGCCCGTAGCCGGACCCGCCCCGTCCGCCCGTCCGCCCGGAGCGTCCGCACCCGCTCCGGCCCCCGTACGGGTACCAGCCGTCCGTGCGGCCGCCGCGTCGGCTCCCGCGTCAGCGCCGGCCATCCGTCCCGCCGTCCCGTCGGCCCCCGTGCCCGCCGTTCGCTCCGTGTCCTGGTTCATCCCCCGATCATCGCCGACCGGCCCACGCACCAGGAGCTAGCATGGCGACGTATCGTCCGGTACCCCCTGCGGACCGGAACGGAACGGAAGGCCTCCCCCGCGTGAACACAGCCCCCCAGGCGGAGCGCCCCGCCCGGCTCTCCGTCGGTGTCGTCGGAGCCGGCCGGGTCGGCCCCGCGCTGGCCCGTGCCCTGCAGCAGACCGGGCACCGCCCCGTCGCCGTGTCGGGCGTCTCCGACGCCTCCCGGCGCCGGGCCGAGCGGATGCTGCCGGGCGTGCCCGTCGTCTCTCCCGCGCAGGTCCTCCAGGTCTCCGACCTCGTGCTCCTGACCGTCCCCGACGACGCCCTGCCGTCCCTGGTGGAGGGCCTCGCCGAGACCGGCGCGGTCCGCCCCGGACAGCTCCTCGTCCACACCTCCGGGCGGTATGGGGTCTCCGTGCTGGACCCCGCGCGCCGCGCGGGCGCGCTCCCGCTGGCCCTGCACCCCGCGATGACCTTCACCGGCACCGAGGTCGATGTGCAGCGGCTCGCGGGCTGCTCCTTCGGGGTGACCGCCCCCGACGAGCTGCGGCTCGCCGCGGAGGCCCTGGTCATCGAGATGGGCGGGGAGCCCGAGTGGATCGCCGAGGTGAACCGCCCGCTCTACCACGCGGCCCTCGCCCTCGGCGCGAACCACCTGGTCACCCTGGTCGCCCAGTCGATGGAGCTGCTGGGCAAGGCGGGCGTCGAACACCCCGCCCGGATGCTCGGCCCGCTCCTCGGCGCGGCCCTGGACAACGCCCTGCGGTCCGGTGACGCCGCCCTGACCGGCCCGGTGGCCCGCGGTGACGCCGGTACCGTCGCCGCGCACGTCGCGGAGCTGCGCAAGCACGCGCCGGGCACGGTCGCCGGGTACCTCGCGATGGCCCGTACGACGGCCGACCGCGCCCTCGCGCACGGCCTGCTCAAGCCCGAGCTGGCCGAGGACCTCCTCGGCGTGCTCGCCGACGACGGCGCAGCGATTCCCGGCCCCGGCCCCGGCCCCGGTCCTGGCCCCGAGGGAATCGAAGGCGGCGGCGACCTGTGATCCTCCTCGACACCGCGGACGCGCTGCACCACCTGCCGCGCGTCACCGCCGGCCGCCGCGCCGTCGTCATGACCATGGGCGCCCTCCACGAGGGCCACGCCACCCTGGTCCGCACCGCCCGCGAACACGTCGGCCCCACCGGCCAGGTCGTGGTCACGGTCTTCGTCAACCCCCTCCAGTTCGGGGCGAACGAGGACCTCGACCGCTACCCCCGCACCCTCGACGCCGACCTGGCGATCGCCGAAGCGGCCGGCGCCGACGCCGTGTTCGCCCCCGCCGTCGACGAGGTCTACCCCGGCGGCGATCCCCAGGTCCGGATCACCGCCGGCCCGATGGGCGGCCGCCTCGAAGGCGCCACCCGCCCCGGCCACTTCGACGGCATGCTGACCGTCGTCGCCAAGCTGCTCCACCTCACCCGCCCCGACCTGGCCTTCTTCGGTCAGAAGGACGCGCAGCAACTGGCCCTGATCCGGCGCATGGTGACCGACCTGAACTTCCCCGTGGAGGTGGTCGGCGTACCGACCGTCCGCGAGCCGGACGGGCTCGCGCTGTCCTCCCGCAACCGCTACCTCTCCGCCAGGGAGCGCGGCACCGCCCTCGCGCTCTCCCGCGCCCTGTTCGCCGGCCGCGACCGCCTCGCCGCACAGTCCGCGCTGCGGGCCCGCGCCGAGGCACAGGCGCCCCCGGCCGGGGACGAGCGGGCCACCGGCCTGGCCCGGCTCGGCGAGATCCGCGCCTCCGCCGACGCGCACGCCGTCGCCGCGGCGGGCGCCGGCCTGCCGGAGGCCGTACGGGCCGCCGCGCGGCACGTCCTGGAGGAGGCGGGCCGTCACGATCCGCCGCTCGTCCTGGACTACCTGGCGCTGGTGGACCCCCAGGACTTCACCGAGGCCGGTCACGGCTTCACCGGTCAGGCCGTGCTGGCCGTCGCCGCGAAAGTGGGCGCGACCCGGCTGATCGACAACATCCCATTGGAGTTCGGAGCACAACCGTGAGCACCCCAGGCAGAGGCCCCGCAGCAGCGGGCACCAGCACCGGCATACGGCTCCACGCCCCGGCGCCCGGCTGGTCCGTGGACGCCGATGTCGTGGTCGTCGGGTCCGGAGTCGCCGGACTGACCGCCGCACTGCGCTGCGCGGCCGCGGGCCGCCGTACGGTCGTCGTCACCAAGGCCCGGCTCGACGACGGCTCCACCCGCTGGGCCCAGGGCGGCATCGCCGCCGCCCTCGGCGACGGGGACACCCCCGAGCAGCACCTGGACGACACCCTGGTCGCGGGCGCCGGACTGTGCGACGAGGCCGCCGTCCGGCTCCTGGTCACCGAGGGCCCCGACGCCGTGCGCCGCCTCATCGCGACCGGCGCCGTCTTCGACACCTCCACCGAGACCGGCGAGATCGAGCTGACCCGCGAGGGCGGCCACCACCGCCGCCGCATCGCGCACGCAGGCGGGGACGCCACCGGCGCCGAGATCTCCCGGGCGCTCGTCGAGGCCGTCCAGGACGCCGGCATCGAGACCGTCGAGAACGCCCTGGTGCTGGACCTGCTCCTGGACGCCGAGGGCCGTACCGCGGGCGTCACCCTGCACGTCATGGGCGAGGGCCAGCACGACGGGGTCGGCGCCGTCCACGCGCCCGCCGTGATCCTGGCGACCGGCGGCATGGGCCAGGTCTTCTCCGCGACGACCAATCCGTCGGTCTCCACCGGCGACGGGGTGGCCCTCGCGCTGCGCGCCGGAGCCGAGGTCTCCGACCTCGAATTCGTCCAGTTCCACCCCACCGTGCTCTTCCTCGGCGCCGACGCCGAGGGCCAGCAGCCCCTGGTGTCGGAGGCCGTCCGCGGCGAGGGCGCCTACCTCGTCGACGCCGGCGGGGTCCGCTTCATGACCGGTCAGCACGAGCTCGCCGAGCTCGCCCCCCGCGACATCGTCGCCAAGGGCATCATGCGCCGCATGCAGGAGCAGGGCACGCAGCACATGTACCTGGACGCCCGGCACTTCGGCGCCGAGATGTGGGAACAGCGCTTCCCCACCATCCTCGCCGCCTGCCGCTCGCACGGCATCGACCCGGTCACCGAGCCCATCCCCGTCGCCCCGGCTGCGCACTACGCCTCCGGCGGCGTACGGACCGACCTGCACGGCCGCACCACCGTCCCCGGGCTGTACGCGTGCGGCGAGGTCGCCTGCACCGGAGTGCACGGCGCGAACCGGCTGGCCTCCAACTCCCTGCTGGAGGGCCTGGTCTTCGCCGAGCGCATCGCCGACGACATCATCGGGAACCCGCCCGCGGGCACCGGCCCCGGCATCCCCGTCCCGGCCACCGGCCCCCTCCAGCCCGCCGAGGCGCGCTACGAGATCCAGCGCATCATGACCGACGGCGCGGGCGTGCTCCGCTCCGCCGAGTCCCTGCGCCGGGCCGCCGCCGCGCTCGAAGCCCTGTACGCGACGGCGCTGACGGAGCTGGAGACCCGGGGCAAGACGGCCGTCCCCGGCACCGAGACCTGGGAGGCCACCAACCTCCTGTGCGTGGCCCGGGTACTGGTCGCCGCCGCCCAGCGGCGCGCGGAGACCCGCGGCTGCCACTGGCGCGAGGACCACCCTGACCGGGACGACACCGACTGGCGGCGGCACCTGGTCGTGCGCCTGTCGGAGACCGAGCGGCGGGCCCTGGTCGTCACCGTCACGGACTCGGCGGACTTCCCGTCCGTACGGATCCCTTCGAACGCAGCCGGCACGGACAGCACGGCCGGCACCGCCACCACCGACAGCAACGAAAGCCTGGAGCCGTAACCGTGAGCACGCACGAGCACGACCACAACCACGAGCACGAGCACGCCGAGCTCCCCCTCGTGGGCCAGAGCGAGGCCGGCGGCTGCGGCGACGACTGCGCCTGCGGCGAGGCCGAGGAGTCCGGTCTCGACCCGGCCCTCGCCGAACTGCTGGAGGAAGCCGGACTGGACCCCATCGAGGTCGAGGACATCGCGCACATGGCGCTCTCCGAGGACCTCGACGGCGGGGTCGACGTCACCACCGTCGCCACCGTCCCCGAAGAGGCCGAGGCGATCGCCGACTTCGTCGCCCGCGAGGACGGCGTCGTGGCCGGCCTGCGCATCGCGGAGGCCGTGTTCTCGGTCGTCTGCACCGAGTCCTTCGAGGTCGAGCGGCACGCGGAGGACGGCGACAGCGTCAAGGCCGGGGACGTGCTCCTGTCGGTGCGCTCGCGCACCCGGGACCTGCTGACCGCCGAGCGCAGCGCCCTCAACATCGTGTGCCGCCTGTCGGGCGTGGCCACGGCCACCCGCCGCTGGGCCGAGGTCCTGGAGGGCACCGGCGCCAAGGTCCGTGACACCCGCAAGACCACCCCGGGCCTGCGCTCCCTGGAGAAGTACGCGGTGCGCTGCGGCGGCGGGGTCAACCACCGCATGTCGCTGTCGGACGCGGCGCTGGTCAAGGACAACCACGTGGTCGCGGCCGGCGGGGTCGTCCAGGCCTTCACCGCCGTGCGGGAGGCCTTCCCGGAGGTCCCGATCGAGGTCGAGGTCGACACCCTGGAGCAGGTCGGGGAGGTCCTGGAGGCCGGGGCCGACCTGATCCTGCTCGACAACTTCACCGTGGAGCAGACCGCGAAGGCCGTCGCCCTGGTCGCCGGCCGCGCCACCCTGGAGTCCTCGGGCCGCCTCACCCTGGACACGGCCCGCGCCTACGCCGAGACCGGCGTCGACTTCCTCGCGGTCGGCGCGCTGACCCACTCCTCCCCGATCCTGGACATCGGTCTCGATCTGCGCGAGGCGGTGTAACCGATGCTCCTCACCATCGACGTGGGCAACTCCCATACGGTCCTTGGCCTGTTCGACGGTGACGAGATCGTCGAGCACTGGCGCGTCTCGACCGACGCGCGCCGTACGGCCGACGAGATGGCCGTGCTGATGCAGGGCCTGATGGGCATGCACCCGATGCTCGGCAACGAGCTGGGCGACGGCATCCACGGCATCGCGATCTGCTCGACGGTGCCGGCGGTGCTGCACGAGCTCCGCGAGGTGACCCGCCGCTACTACGGCGACGTGCCGGCGGTGATCGTGGAGCCCGGCACCAAGACGGGCGTGCCGATCCTGATGGACAACCCGAAGGAGGTCGGCGCGGACCGCATCGTCAACGCGGTCGCCGCCGCCGAGCTCTACGGCGGCCCCGCGATCGTGGTCGACTTCGGTACGGCGACCACCTTCGACGCGGTCTCCGCCAAGGGCGAGTACGTCGGCGGGGTCATCTCCCCGGGCATCGAGATCTCCATGGAGGCCCTCGGCGTACGGGGAGCCCAGCTCCGCAAGATCGAGCTGGCCCGCCCGCGCAACGTCATCGGCAAGTCCACGGTCGAGGCGATGCAGTCGGGCGTGGTCTACGGGTTCGCCGGCCAGGTCGACGGGATCGTGGGCCGGATGGCCAAGGAGCTGGCCGGCCCGAACGGCGTCCCGGACGACGTCCGCGTCATCGCCACGGGCGGCCTGGCCCCGATCGTCCTCGGCGAGGCCGAGGCCATCGACGACCACGAGCCCTGGCTGACCCTGATCGGCCTCCGCCTGGTCTACGAGCGCAACGCCCCCACCTTCGGCTGACCGCGCCGGGACGGCCCGGCCCGCCCCCGCCCCCGCCCCGCCCGCCCGACGGCCCCCGCCCTCCCCAGGAGGCCGGGGGCCGACTCCTCGCCGTCTCCCCGTCCTTACCGCGCCCTGACGCCCGCCGTGACAATTTCCCCGGAAATGGCCGGAGCACGGCCGACGCGGGGATAACGTGCCCCACGAGATGTTCCGGGAGCCCGTCCCCGGCGCCACAGCGCCTGTGACCGGAGGAGACGACATGACCGCTCGTGCCGCCTGGCAGAAGTCCTCGTTCTGCGGCGAGGGGGACAACTGCGTGTACGTCAGTGCCGCCCCAGGGACCCTGGTCCGGGTGGCGGACCGGGCCGACCCGGCCCACCTGGTCCTCGCCACCACCCAAGCCGCCTGGGCCGATTTCCTGCGCGTGGTGAAGCAGTCGGACCAGACGGCCTAGCCCCTTGCCGACACGCGCCCTGAACGTGTCCACTCAAGGGATTTTGTCCGATTAGCGCGTATCTTCGGCCCATGCCCACGCCCTATGGATCCCGCGGCGGCATGGCGTTCGGCGCCGATGAGCTTCACGTGCTCAGGCGCTCGCTCGCTCACGCCCTTCAGTCCTCGACGGCCCCTCTGACGGCCGTCGAGGTCCAGGACTGCCTGCGCCTCGCGGCGTCGGTGGACGACGCCGTCCAGGAGGCGGGGAGACTGAGAGCGTTCCTCCTCGCCGACCTGGCGCGGTACAGAGCCGCCCTGCCCGGCAGCCTGTCCGGCTACCTGGAGCTGCTGCAGGACGCGCTGGCCGCCGGCTACGAACCCGTACCGGACGACCTGGCGGCCCTGCGGGCGCTGCGCGCCAACCCGGTCGCCGGCGCCCTGCTGGAGCGGGCCCAGACCATCGCGGAGCGCTCCGTGCGCCGCAGGCTCTCCACGGCCCCCGCCCCGCGCACCCGGCTGCTGACCCTCGCGGGCGGCACCGGCACCCGCGGCTCGGACACGCGCGGCTCGGACACGCGCGGCTCGGACACGCGCGGCTCGGACACCCGGGGCTCGGACGTGCGCGGCTCGGACGTGCGCGGCGCCGACAAGGGCGGCACCGACAAGGGCGGCGACCCCGCGCGCCCGAAGCCCGAGCCCCGCCCCGACGACCGCCCTTCGCGCCCCGTCCCGACCCCGGGCGAGGTCTTCCCGCCCCGCCGCAAGCCCGCGGCGCCCCCGGAGGCCGGGCGCGCGGTCGGGTAGCTAGGCTGGGGGCATGGACTACGTTTCCGCGCTCGTGCCCCCCTTCGTGATGGCCGTGTTCTTCGTCGCGCTCGTCGTGACGATCGTGAAGAGCCAGGGCGGCGCCAACAAGGCCAAGGAGGACGCGGCCGTCGACGCCGTGCTCGCCCGCGCCGAGGCCGCCCAGCAGGCCCAGCCCCAGAAGTAGGCCCCCTCAAGCCCCCTCGACAGGGGACGGGCGTACGGTTTCCCAGCCGTACGCCCCTCTTCGTTGGGCGGGCCCCGGGATTTTGTTGCGCCTTGCCGCCCGGATAGCCGCGCAATTCACCACAACCCGCACTATCGTGCTGCTGTGCCTCGCCCCTTGGGAGAACTCGAAGACGCAGTCATGACGCGGGTGTGGCAGTGGAACCGCCCGGTCACCGTTCGCGAAGTCCTGGAAGACCTGCAGCAGGAACGGTCCATCGCGTACACCACGGTCATGACCGTTATGGACAATCTCCATCAGAAGGGCTGGGTCCGCCGCGAGGCGGAAGGCCGCGCCTATCGATATACGGCGGTCTCCACCCGGGCCGCTTACTCGGCCGCACTGATGAACGAAGCCTGGTCGACGAGCGACAACCCCGCGGCCGCCCTCGTGGCCTTCTTCGGCATGATGTCGGCGGAACAGCGCGAGGCACTCAGGGACGCCGTACGCATCGTGCAGCCGGCGGAACCCGAAGCCTCTCCGGAACCCGAAGCCGCCCTCCCGGCGCCGCCGCCCGCCGGGGAAGGCGACTCCGCGGCGCCGGGCACCGTGCCGGGGCGATAACGTCCGGGCATGGGTGAGTTTTCCGCTGCACATGCAAAAACAGTGACGATCCGCCGAGCGCGCACCGGTGATGTTCCCGCGCTGCGCCGCCTGCTCGACCAGTACGTTCAGCAGCGGATCCTGCTGGACAAAGTGCCGGTCGTCCTTTATGAGGACATCCAGGAGTTCTGGGTCGCGGAACGCGACTCGGACGGCCAGGTCGTCGGCTGCGGTGCGCTCCACGTGATGTGGGAAGACCTGGCCGAAGTCCGCACTCTTGCCGTCGACCGCGACTTGAAGGGCGCGGGAGTCGGACATCTGGTGCTCGACAAGTTGCTGGAGACCGCCCGGAGGGTAGGTGTCAGCCGGGTTTTCTGCCTGACCTTCGAAGTGGACTTCTTCGCGAAGCACGGCTTCACCGAGATCGGCGAGACCCCGGTCGAGACCGATGTGTACATGGAGCTGCTGCGTTCCTATGACGAGGGTGTCGCGGAGTTCCTCGGTCTCGAACGAGTGAAGCCGAACACCTTGGGCAACAGTCGGATGCTTCTGCACCTCTGATCGATCACGGCGGGGATTTCACAGGAGCCCCCGGCGCCGTGGCCTATGTCCGAATCGCGTACGTTTCCCGACCCGTTGCGGACCCGAACCCGTGACGGGGGGTTTGTGTTTTCCAGGCAAAAGCGGTTTCCTTTCCGCGTACTGCTTTTCGATGAAAGGAAATCCCGGTGGCACAGAAGGTTCAGGTCCTTCTTGTCGACGACCTCGACGGCGGCGAGGCGGACGAGACGGTGACGTTCGCTCTGGATGGCAAGACCTACGAGATCGACCTCACCACCGCCAACGCTGAAAAGCTCCGCGGCCTCCTCGACCCGTTCACCAAGGGCGGTCGCCGCACCGGTGGCCGTGCCGCGGCGGGCCGTACCAAGGGCGGCCGCGCCGCCGCGACGTCCGGCAACCCGGACACGGCCGAGATCCGAGCGTGGGCCAAGGCCCAGGGCATGAGCGTCAACGATCGCGGCCGCGTTCCGCAGGACATCCGCGAGGCCTACGAGAACCGCTGACCTCCGGTCGGGGCCGTGGCGCCGATGCGATGCGCAGAGGCCGTACGCAGTCGCGCCCGGTGGCATTCCGTCGCCGCCGCCGCGACCAGGCGTACGAGACCGGGCCCGGTGGCGTCCCCGCCACGACCGGGCCCGGAGCCCCGCCCCGCAGCGGGCAGGGCGGGCAGCAGTGCCTCACACCCCTGCTCGGGGGGCCGCAGCCACACGGCGGCCCCCCGAGGGCTTTCCCCGGGCCCCACCAGGTGTCCCGGAGGCGCCGGAGCGGTGATCCGGCCACCCGTACCCAGGGCGGCGAGATCCAGGGGCACACCGCCCCACTCCAGCCAGTCGAGCAGCCCCTCCAGCTCGTCGGCGCTCCCCGGGGCCACCAGGAACCGCATCCTGCGCCCCATGAGCGCCACGGGACCCGTGGCATCGCGGCAGGGGCCGCGCAGTACCGCGGCGCCCGCATCGGCCGGCAGCTCCAGTACGTCGAACCGCACGCCGGTCACCAGCTGCGCGGGCGGACCGCCGGCCACGGGCCAGCCGAGCACGCGCTCGTACCAGTGCGCCGGTGCTTCGGTGGCTTCCGCCCCGATCGGGACGCGGGGGAGCGGGACGGTGGCGGGCGGCGCGGTGGGGGCCATGTCCGGAGCAACTGCGCAAACGCTCCGGAGTTACGCGGGCGGGGACGCGCGATGTGACCCAGGGCACTCGCACCAATGCGGAACGTAAACGTCCGGGGGCTCGGAGTCTCACATTCGGGACGGAAGCGTGTTCGCCCGTAGCGGAGGGAAGAGTCGTCCACCAGCGTGAACCGTCCGCGTCTTACGGGTAAGACATTCCTAGTGGATCGGGGCGACACGCTGATTTGCAGGGTCCGAGACCGGCTTCCGTTCGCCATCGGCGTACACGTGTGACGGGTATCTGCCTGGCCTGCGGGAACATCGTCTCGCACCATCGGGTTGGAGCAGTTGTCGGCACTTACAGCCGGGTTTTCCCACGGACGTGAGGGTGAGCCGCGGACGGATGTCGGCAGTTGGAATGAGCTGTCCCGCCCCGCGGGACTAGCATGCGGAAGGACAGGGCGGGGACCGACCCCGAACTGCCCGACCGCTCTGAGGAGCGATAAACGATGTTCGAGAGGTTCACCGACCGCGCGCGGCGGGTTGTCGTCCTGGCTCAGGAAGAAGCCCGGATGCTCAACCACAACTACATCGGCACCGAGCACATCCTCCTGGGCTTGATCCACGAGGGTGAGGGTGTCGCCGCTAAGGCCCTGGAGAGCCTCGGGATTTCGCTCGAGGCTGTTCGCCAGCAGGTTGAGGAGATCATCGGACAGGGGCAGCAGGCCCCTTCCGGCCACATCCCCTTCACCCCGCGGGCGAAGAAGGTCCTGGAGCTTTCGCTCCGAGAGGCCCTCCAGCTCGGCCACAACTACATCGGCACCGAGCACATCCTGCTCGGCCTCATTCGCGAGGGCGAGGGCGTCGCCGCCCAGGTCCTGGTGAAGCTGGGCGCCGATCTCAACCGAGTCCGGCAGCAGGTCATCCAGCTGCTCTCCGGCTACTCCGGCGGAGGCAAGGAGTCGGCCACGGCCGGCGGCCCGGCCGAGGGCACGCCCTCGACCTCGCTCGTCCTGGACCAGTTCGGCCGCAACCTCACGCAGGCCGCTCGCGAATCCAAGCTCGACCCGGTCATCGGGCGCGAGAAGGAGATCGAGCGGGTCATGCAGGTGCTCTCCCGCCGGACCAAGAACAACCCGGTCCTCATCGGCGAGCCCGGCGTCGGCAAGACCGCCGTCGTGGAGGGCCTGGCCCAGGCGATCGTCAAGGGCGAGGTTCCCGAGACGCTCAAGGACAAGCACCTCTACACGCTTGACCTGGGTGCCCTGGTCGCCGGTTCCCGCTACCGCGGTGACTTCGAAGAGCGCCTCAAGAAGGTGCTCAAGGAGATCCGCACCCGCGGCGACATCATCCTGTTCATCGACGAGCTCCACACCCTCGTGGGTGCGGGTGCCGCCGAGGGCGCGATCGACGCCGCCAGCATCCTGAAGCCCATGCTGGCCCGTGGTGAGCTCCAGACCATCGGTGCCACGACGCTGGACGAGTACCGCAAGCACCTTGAGAAGGACGCCGCTCTCGAGCGCCGCTTCCAGCCGATCCAGGTGGCGGAGCCTTCCCTCCAGCACACCATCGAGATCCTCAAGGGCCTGCGCGACCGCTACGAGGCCCACCACCGCGTCTCCATCACGGACGAGGCCCTCGTGCAGGCGGCCACCCTGGCCGACCGGTACATCTCGGACCGCTTCCTCCCGGACAAGGCGATCGACCTGATCGACGAGGCCGGCTCCCGGATGCGCATCCGCCGGATGACCGCGCCGCCGGACCTCCGCGAGTTCGACGAGAAGATCGCGAACGTGCGTCGCGACAAGGAGTCGGCCATCGACTCCCAGGACTTCGAGAAGGCGGCTTCCCTCCGTGATTCGGAGAAGCAGCTGCTGGCGGCGAAGGCCAAGCGCGAGAAGGAATGGAAGGCCGGCGACATGGACGTCGTCGCCGAGGTCGACGGCGAGCTCATCGCCGAAGTCCTGGCGACCGCGACCGGCATTCCGGTGTTCAAGCTGACCGAGGAGGAGTCCTCGCGACTCCTGCGCATGGAGGACGAGCTCCACCGTCGCGTCATCGGCCAGAAGGATGCCATCAAGGCGCTCTCCCAGGCGATCCGCCGTACCCGTGCGGGTCTGAAGGACCCGAAGCGCCCCGGTGGCTCGTTCATCTTCGCCGGCCCGTCCGGTGTCGGTAAGACCGAGCTCTCCAAGACGCTCGCCGAATTCCTCTTCGGCGACGAGGACGCGCTGATCTCCCTCGACATGTCGGAGTTCAGCGAGAAGCACACGGTTTCCCGCCTCTTCGGTTCGCCCCCCGGCTACGTGGGCTACGAAGAGGGCGGCCAGCTGACCGAGAAGGTCCGCCGGAAGCCGTTCTCCGTCGTCCTCTTCGACGAGGTCGAGAAGGCCCACCCGGATATCTTCAATTCCCTTCTCCAGATCCTGGAAGACGGTCGTCTGACCGACTCTCAGGGCCGGGTCGTGGACTTCAAGAACACGGTCATCATCATGACGACCAACCTGGGTACGCGGGACATCTCGAAGGGCTTCAACCTCGGCTTCGCGGCCGTGGGAGACACCAAGACCGGATACGACCGGATGAAGGCGAAGGTCAACGAAGAGCTCAAGCAGCACTTCCGGCCCGAGTTCCTCAACCGTGTCGACGACACGGTCGTCTTCCACCAGCTCACCGAGGAAGACATCGTCCAGATCGTCGACCTGATGATCGCCAAGGTGGACGACCGCCTGAAGGACCGTGACATGGGCATCGAGCTCAGCACGGAAGCGAAGGCACTGCTGGCCAAGCGCGGCTACGACCCGATCATGGGTGCCCGCCCGCTGCGCCGCACGATCCAGCGCGAGATCGAGGACATCCTGTCGGAGAAGATCCTCTTCGGCGAGCTGCGCCCCGGTCACATCGTGGTCGTCGGCAAGGAGGGTGAGGGCGACGAAGCCAAGTTCACCTTCCGAGGTGAGGAGAAGACTCCGATCGCGGACCTTCCCCCCATCGAGGCGTCGGGCTCCGGCCCGGACCTCACCAAGGGTGCGTAAGCGCTAGCCGCTCTCAGCGGTACGAAGGGGCGGCCCCGGAACCGAGAGGTTCCGGGGCCGCCCCTTCGGCGTGGGGCGGGCCGGGTTCAGGTCGGGAAGGTGTACGCCTGTGCCGAGCGCAGCTGCGCCTGCGGGAAGCTGTGGGCCATCTGCGCCTTCAGGGACGGGGTCAATCGCTCGGTGGCGTCGTAGACCGCGAGCGTCCTGAGCGAGGGCAGGCGCGCGTGTGCGGCGAGGCCGGGCAGTGTGTCGGTGCGCACGGCGAGCTCCTCCAGGTCCTCCAGCGCGGAGAGCTCCGCCCACGCGCCCGTCCCGCCCGGGCGCCAGTCGTGGCCGAGCCACAGCTTCCGCAGGCTCGTCAGCCGGCCCAGGCCGGTCAGGTCCGGGTCCGTTCCGTCCAGGGTGAGTTCCTCCGGCCGGGCTTCGGGAGAGAGGTCGGCGAAGGACCACGAACTGTGCCCCAGCAGCCCGAGCGTGCGCAGCCGGGGCCAGGAGGCGAGGGCCGGGCCGAGGGGGACGTCGTTGCCGAGGTGGAGGTTCACGTCCTCCAGGGGCAGTCCGTACAGCCCGCTCAGGTCCACCAGGGCGGGCCAGTAGTCGATGGTGAGCCACCGCAGCGAGGCGTGGCCGCGCAGGAACCCGGCGTCGGGCCCGCCGCGGAAGTGCCGCAGGGACAGGCCCGCCACCGGATGGCGGGCCAGGAAGCGGGTCAGGGCGCCCCGGCTCACCCCGTGCTGGACGGAGAGGCCGGGCGGGCCGGTGAAGCCCGTCAGCGCGGCGAGGTCGGCGTCCCGGTTGACGGCGAGCTCGTCGGGCGGCGGAACCATGCGCGCGAGCACCTCGGTCGCGTACTGCCCGGTGTCGAACCGCTCCCAGAACTGCGCGAGCATCTCGCGGATCTGTTCGTCGGGGTGGCCGCAGTAGCCGGAGAGGTAGCCGACGGCCGCCTCGGACCCGGTCTCCGCCGCGGCGATCACCGAGAGGCGTGCGTCGCGGTCCGACTTCCCGACGGACGGCAGCAGTTCCAGGATCAGCGGCCCGATCCGGCCGAGGGTGCGCGCCGCCTCCTCGTTCCTCGGCGGTATGAGCCGCAGGGCGGCCTTGTGGACGTCCTGGCGGAGCCCGGGATCCAGCTCGGCCGCGTACTCCAGTGACGCGAGGGCCAGCAGGACCGACCGGTCGGAGTCGCGGACCAGCAGGTCGCCGATGATTCCGGCGCGGTCGTGGGGGCGGCCCTGGGCGACCGCCATGCGGATGACGTCCTCCCACTGGTCGTCGTCCGCGTGCCGGGTCAGCTCGCCGAGGCCGCCCTCGTCCAGTGCGGCCCGGGCCCCGAGGAAGTCCTGGAAGGTGCGGTGGACGAACTCCAGGGTGTCCTCCGTGGGCGCGCGCAGCAGTCCGGTCCGCTCCAGGAAGTGCCGCAGGACGGCCGGGGCGTCACCGAGCACCTGGGCTGCCGGTACGGCGGGCAGCGCGGCGGCGATGAGCTCCTCGGCCCGCTTCCGGGAGATCTGGGTGCGGCCGTTGCGGATCAGCCAGTACGCGAGCCGCTGGAGGAGCTGGAGCTGCGGCTCCTCGGCCAGTTCCGGCAGGCGCAGGTCCCGCTCCCGGTCGCGGCGGTGCAGCAGCATCGACAGGGCGGCCGTGTAGAGCTCTTTGCGGCCCGAGGGCAGGAATCCGTGCCGTTCGCGGTGCAGGGCGCAGATCAGCCCGCACAGCAGCGGGTTGGTGGCGAGCCGGGCCAGTTCCGGCTTGGTGGCCAGGGACGCCAGCAGCTGGTCGCGGAGGTCCTCGCCCGCCTCGGCCGCGCGGTGCCAGCGGGTGACGAAGCCGGCCACGTCGGCCCGGTTCATGGGGGCGAGGGTCAGCTCGGCGAACTCCTGGGAGGCCAGCCAGTCCTGCCGGACCGCCGAGGGCCGGGAGGTAACCAGCCAGCGGTTGCCGGGGTAGGCGGTGAGCAGATCGGTGAGCCAGTCGCGGGCGCGGTCCCGCTCGCCCTCCGGGATCTCGTCGATGCCGTCCACCAGGACCAGGCCCCGGCCCGCGCCCAGGACCCGGCTCTCCCATCCCTCGGGGGGCTGGCCCTTCAGTGCGGTGGCGACCAGGAAGTCCTCGGGGGCGGGGAGGCGCTCCCCGTAGCGGGTCAGGTTCCGCAGGGGCAGGACGAAGGGGACGAGGCCGCCCTCGGGCTCGACCCGGGCGGTGGAGACGGCCAGCCACTGGATCAGGGTGGTCTTGCCCGAGCCCGCCTCGCCGCGGAGCAGGACCCGGGGCTCCAGGGCCAGTGCTTCCTCGGTGCTGACGGCGGCGGGGCCGTGGGCGGGGCCCTGCGGCGGGACCGTGGCACTGCCCGCGCCGTCGGCACGGCGCGGACGGGGGGTCGCCTCCAGGCTCACGTACGCCGCGTCCAGCGGCCAGCGCGCCGAGCCCGGCCTCAGGTCGATGCCGAAGATCGTCAGCGTGCTGTGCCGCTTGACCAGGTACTCCAGGTACCTCGCCTCGAATGCGGTGTCCCGGCCGTCCTGGCGGGGGATCCGGGCCAGGACGGCGTCGATCTTGGCGATGGTCTCGGCCTGCCGCCGGGCGCTCTCGATCAGGGCGGACGGGATGTAGGTGGAGCGGGTCGTGAAGAAGTGCAGGATGTGCAGGCAGGTGGTGTCCAGCAGCCGGTCGTGGAAGAGCTCGGCGTCCCGCCCCAGGCCCGTGGCCGGCGCCGCACGGCGCAGTTCGGCGGCGAAGGCGCGCGCGCCCATCTCGACCGCCTGGACGTCCTCCATGGCGAGGTCCCCGAGGGAGTGCAGGGTAGCGGCGAGCGCGGCCGAGACGCCCGCCTCCTCGCCGGGCGGCAGGGGCCGCTCGCCGGGGGCCCGTAAGGCCTCCTCGACCAGCTTGTCGGCGAGCCGGCGCAGGTCGTCCCGGGACAGCACGCGCTGCTCGCGCAGGGAGACGTACGAGGAGATCCGTACGGGCCGGTCCACGAGGCCGGCGCCCGCGCCCTCCCCGCGGAAGAGTTTCTTCACGAGGGGGGCCACTACCCCCGAGGCCAGCCGGATCCCCACCACGGATGCGTCCACGAGCCGGAGCGTAGCTTCCGTGTGACGCCCGTCGCAGGGCTTTGGTCCCGGCGCCGATCCGCCGGAGGTCCCGCAGCGGTGACAAGCCGCACAGGGCAAATCGGACCTACTAGGAACATTCGTAGAGATCGACGTCCGATTTGCCCCACCGTCGGGCCAGTGGGGAGGCGGTCAACAGGGCTGACAGCCCTCGCCGCATCTACGAGCCCGGGTAGTAACGGGGAGGTTTGGGGAAGCCGGGGTGCCCGGGTTACCAAGGATGAGCAAGCAAGCCCGGTGCCCGCTCAGCGCGCCGGGTCCTTTCTTGCCCGCAGCACCCGCAGCACCCGCAGTACCCGCAGTACCCCCGCAGTACCCGCAGTACCCCGCAGCACCATCCCCGTCCCCGGCCCGGAGGTTTCCTTCATGTCCGCGAAGCGCGTCAGCACCCGTCGTACCCGTATCGCCATCGGCGCCACCGCCCTCGGTGCGGCCCTGGCTCTCGGGGCCGGGACGACCGCGGCCTTCGCCGACGAGGTGCCCCAGGCCGAGCTGACCGGTACGGTCCAGCTCGTCGCCGAGCAGGCCGCCGCCCAGGCCGCCGCCCTCAAGGCGCAGGCCGCCCTGTGGGAGAAGCCGGTGTCGAAGTACACGCTCTCCGCGACCTTCGGCAGGGGCGGCACCATGTGGTCGCACAAGCACTCCGGCCAGGACTTCGCCGTCCCGGTCGGCACCCCGGTGGACGCCGTCTCCGCGGGCACCGTGGTCAAGGCCGGCCCCAACGGCGGCGGCGACGGTCCGGCCTACGGCAACGCCGTCGTGATCAAGCACGCGAACAACACGTACTCCCAGTACGCGCACCTCTCGAAGATCCAGGTCAAGATCGGCGAGAAGGTCACCAAGGGCGAGCAGATCGCCCTCTCCGGCAACACCGGCAACTCGAGCGGCCCGCACCTCCACTTCGAGATCCGGACCACCCCGAACTACGGCTCGGCCGTGAACCCGGTGTCCTTCCTGCGGACGGTCGGCGTCACCGTCTGATCAGCCGGTCACCCAGGCGTGGGTCGCCGTGGCGCGGCCCGCGGCGTCCAGGGCGCCCTTGCGGTGGGCGGCGGCCTGCTCGGGCGTGAAGGCCGATTCGTAGATCCGGATCTGGTTCATCCCGCCCTTGAACGCGCCGGCCCACGCGTCCTGGTGGCGGGCCCGGCCGAGCTGCAGCGGGCCGGAGTTCTGCCAGATCCCCGGGACCGCGGCCTCGCCGGCCTTCTTGCCGTCCACGTAGAGATGGATCATCTTCTTCTCCGCGTCGTACACGGCCAGCAGCACCGCCCAGGTCTTGACCGTCTTCTTCCCCGTGGAGGAGACCGTCACCACCGTGGGCGCGGCGCTCTTCTCGGTGGTCCGCACGCGGAACACCCAGGCCTGCTTGCCGTCCACGTCGTCGGCGCCCAGCTCGATGGAGAACGCCTCCCCGGTGCCCTGGCTCATCACGACGTGCGGGCCCTTCGCCGTGGAGGCGTTGTTGACGCGGGCCGCGAGGGTGAAGCTCTTGGTCGTGTCCACGCCCGGCTCGGTGGCCTGGGCGTACGAGTTCGGATTGCCCTTGAGGGTGAGCTCGTAGCGCGTGGTCACCTTGGGCACCGTGGCCTCGGGGCCCATGCGGATGCTGGTCTTGCCGACGCTGTCCCTGAGCAGGGAGACGTCGCTCGACACGGTGGGGGAGTAGCCCTTCGACGGTGAGGCGTCGGGGTCGGGCGATCCGGACCCCGGCGCGGACACGCTGGGGGACGCGGAGGGGGCGTTGTCGGCCACGTCCTTCGCGCCGGGCTTGCCGTCCCGCAGCAGCACGAACGTTCCGCCTCCGGCGAGCAGCAGGATGACGGTCACCGCTCCGCCCACCATCCACAGCCGCTTCTTGCGCCGCTCGGAGGCCGACCGGTCGGCCATCGCCTGCCAGTCGGGCTGATCCCCGAAGGCCACGGGCGGCGGGTTCGGGCCGGGCTCCTCCGGGAACGGCAGCGGGGGGCCGAAGGTGCCGGGCGCGGGCGGGCTCGGCGGGTAGCCGTAGCCATCGGCCTGCGGGTAGCCGTAGCCACCGCTCTGCGGGTAGCCGTAGCCACCGCTCTGCGGGTAGCCGTAGCCACCGCTCTGCGGGTAGGAGTTGCCGTCGTCCGACGCGGTCTGGTCGGGAGAGCCGGGCGGGAACCCGTAGCCGCCCGGCGCGGGTATTCCCTGCGGGAACCCGTAGCCGCCACCCTCCGGGGCGGGCTCGGGCTGGGGGCTGTGCGGGCGATCCGTACCGTCAGTCATGGTTCGGATGCTAAAACATCGGCGTCCGCAAGCGAACAGCCGATGGTCGCGATACGACACCGATCCCGCCCCCGCGCCCGCTCAGTCCTCCCGGCGCAGGATCGGGAAGCTCCCCGTCGCCGTCGGCGCGTGCTCGGGCAGCCACAGCACCGCCACCGCCCCCGCGGCCGCGCCGCTGTGGACGAAGCCGCCGGGGGCGGCCACGTTGCGGAACGTCAGCCGGGCGCCCAGCACCCGCGCCTGCCCCTCCGCGATGGTCAGCCCCAGCCCGTGCCCCACCCCGGCCCGGTCCGTGGACCCGGTCCGGAACCGGCTCGGCCCCTCGCGGAGCAGGGCCTCGGGGAAGCCCGGCCCGTGGTCCCGGACCCGTACGACCCGGCCTTCGACATCCACCTGAACCGGTGCCTTCCCGTACCGCGCCGCATTCGCGAGGAGGTTGCCGAGGATCCGTTCCAGGCGGCGCGGATCGGTGCTGACGATCTCGTCGGCGACGATCCGTACGCTCGCTTCCGGCATCAGCGAGGTGACCCGGCGGCTGACGAACTCGCCCAGCGCCACCTCCTGGAGCTCGGCCCGCTCGGACGCGCTGTCCAGCCGGGCCACCTCCAGGACGTCCTCGACCAGTGCGCGCAGGGCCTGCGCGCGGTCCCGTACGAGCTCGGTCGGCCGGCCCGGCGGCAGCAGTTCCGCGGCCGTGAGCAGGCCGGTCACCGGGGTGCGCAGCTCGTGCGCGATGTCTGCGGTGACCCGCCGCTCCGCCTCCAGCCGCTGCTGGAGCGCGTCCGCCATCGCGTCGACCGCCCGCGCGAGGTCGTCGGTCTCGTCGCGTACGACGCCCCCGACCGCGTCCCGCACCCGTACCTCGGGATCCCCGTGCGCCACCCGCTGCGCGGCGGCCGCGGCCTTGCGTAGCCGGCGCGAGATCTGGCCGCCGATCAGCACGCCGAGCGCCGACCCGCCGACCACCACGGCCAGCGAGCCGATGACCAGGGCCCGGTCCAGGTCGCGCACCATGTTGGCGCTCTCCCGGAACTGCGTGTGGAGCGACAGCACCTGCCCGTTGCCGAGCGGTACGGCCGCCCACACCTCGGGGAGCCCGTGCGGGTTGTCCTGGATGTAGGTGCCGCGCCGCCCGGACCGTGCCTTCTCGCGCAGCTCACCGGGCAGGTCCGGGTCGTTGAGCTTGGCGCCCATGGGCGGCTTGCGGCCGGCCTCGGCGTTGCGGGAGATGAACTGCACCCGGTCGAGCTGTACTTCGCGCGCGCTCTCCAGCATCGAGACCCGGGCAGCGCTGTGCACCACCAGGCTCAGCGCGATGGCGGTCAGCGCGCCCACGGACGCGATGGCGAGCGTGATCTTCCAGCGGATCCCGGTCCGCAGGGTGAACCGCTTCATGCAGATTTCATTCCCGCGCTCGTCCCCCGTGCTCGTTCCTCCCAAGGCATCAGGCCTTGAGCTTGTATCCGAATCCCCGGACGGTTTCGATCCGGTCCTGGCCGATCTTGGTGCGCAGCCGCTGGACGTGGACGTCCACGACGCGTGTGTCGCCGCCCCAGTCGTAGTCCCAGACCCGCTCCAGCAGCCGGTCGCGCGAGAGCACGGTGCCGGGGGAGCCGGAGAACTCCAGCAGCAGCCGCATCTCGGTGGGGGTCAGCGCCACCGAGGCACCCGCCTTGCGCACCTCCATGCCCTCCGTGTCGACCTCCAGGTCGCCGAAGAGCAGCACCCCGCGCTCGCCGGAGCCTTCGTCCTCGGACCCGCCCTGCGGGCCGCCGGCGTGGCCGAAGCGGCGCAGGACCGCGCGGATGCGCGCGACGAGGACGGAGCCGTCGAAGGGCTTGGTCACGTAGTCGTCGGCGCCCGCCTCCAGGCCCAGGACCACGTCGATGGAGTCGGCGCGCGCCGACAGCATGATGACGGGGACGGTGGACTCGTCGCGGATGCGGCGGCACAGGCTCACGCCGTCCATCCCGGGCACCATCACGTCGAGCAGTGCGATGTCGGGCCGGTCCGCGCGGAAGGACTCCAGGCCGGACAGCCCGTCGGGCATGGCCGTGACCACGAACCCGTCGCGTTCCAGCGCCAGGGTCGTGGCCTCACGGATGACGTCGTCGTCCTCCACGAACAGCACATGGGTCTCGGCCATGGGGAGCCTCGCCTCGCCTCGGTACTCGGTGCTCAGTTCTTCGGGCTGACGGCCGGGGCGGGGAGCGTCCCGCCGTCGACCACGTTGCTGTAGTCGGTGTGCACCCGGTCCTGCTCGGTGAACCGCTCGCCGTTCCAGCGGTACGTGATCAGGTCCTCCCCCGAGGGATAGGAGAGCGCGTCGCTCTTCCCGTAGACCGGCTTGGTGACGACCAGGTCGCCCCGGTCGATCTCGGCGTAGACGGGCGGCTGCTCGTCCGAGAAGACATTCTCGTACGAGGTCCCGTCCGCGCGGTACACGAACGAACCGCGGCCCAGCGCGTCGGCGCAGGACAGGACGTTGACCACGATGTCGACCTCAGGGCCGCCGGTGACCTTCCCGTAGCTGACGTCCACCGGGTACTCGTTGCCCGAGCAGGGCTTCAGGTCCCGCTTGGTCTCGGAGCTGACCTTGGGGTCCGCCTTGATCAGGGCGATCGGGTCGACCTTGGAGGCCGGCTTCCCGGAGGCCTGGGGGGTGAGGGCGGTGGAAGCGGCCGCGTCGTGGTCGGAGGCCGCCGAACTGGGGGCTCCGGTCTTGGCCACCGACTCGGTACGGGCCGGGCCGCCGTCCCGCAGCCCCGTTCCCCCCGTCGAGCAGCCGACCGCGAACAGCACGGTGCCGGCGAGGACGATCGTCCCCGCCGACATCAATACCACCGAGCTCTTGCCGCTCAGTCTTGGGCCAATCAGGCCGCGCACCGCTCACGCCCCTCGTACCGGATGGTGTGGTCACCGCGCTCCAGCGCCCGCAGGTCCAGGTCCCGGCTCTCCAGTTCCTGCCGGAGGCGGGCCAGTGCGCGGTGCAGAGTGCTCTTCACGGTTCCCGCCGACATGCCGAGCGCCGCGGCCGTCTCCTCGGTGCTCATCTGCTCCCAGTGTCGCAGTACCACCACACTGCGCTGCTTGGGCGCGAGCACCTTGAGGATGTCCATGAGCAGGGCGCGGTCGGCGCGCTGGTCCGAACCGTCCTCGACGGAGGCGTCGGGGAGCTGCTCGGTGGGAACCTCTTCGAGCTTGCGGGCCCGCCACCATTCGGTACGGGTGTTGATCATGACACGGCGCAGGTAGGCGTCGGCAAGGGACTTGTCGGCGATGCCGTCCCAGCGGCCGTAGGTGCGCACGAGCGCGGTCTGCAGGAGGTCCTGTGCGTCGGTCGGGTCCGGAACCAGGCGACGGGCACTGCGCAGCAGCGCGTCCTGCCGGGTGCGTACGTACTCTTCGAATTCGAGTACCTCGCCGTGCGCCATCTCAGACCGCCTCCGTTCCGACCAACCGCTGAACCGCTGCCTTACGGATTCGACGGTACGGAGGCGTTGTCACGGGCCTGTGCGGGTCAGCCTTCGGTGGGCGCACGGACACCCATAGGTTATGTAACAGAGCCCGTGAGCTGCGGTTTCTCCGGACAAGCGGAATCCCTGAGTCAGTCTCGGGCGGCTTTAGGGGGTGGTGTCGGGGACGGTCTTCGCGGGGCCGGCCGGCAGCCGGTACATGAGGCCGGGGAGCGGCTCCACGAGCCCGTCCGAGACCAGCCCGTCGAGAGCGCGGGCCCGCTGTACGGGCTCCTCCCAGACGGTGTCGAGGAGGGACTGCGGCACGGCGCCGACCGCCTCGCGCAGCACCGCGAGGAGCTTGCCGCGCACCTGCCGGTCGGTCCCGGCGTACGTCTGCCCGCGCCGCGGCGGTCCCTCGTGGGCGGGCTTGCCCGCCAGCCGCCACGCGCACAGCCCGGCCACCGGACAGCTCCCGCAGTCCGGGCTCTTGGCCGTGCACACCAGCGCCCCGAGCTCCATGGAGGCCGCCGCCCAGCGGGCCGCGGTGTCCTCGTCCTCGGGCAGCAGGGCCCGCGCCAGGCGCCGCTCGGCGGCCGTCGTCGCGTTCGGCGGGTACTCGACCCCGGTCGCGGTGCGCGCGAAGACCCGGCGCACGTTGGTGTCGAGGACCGCGTGCCGCTGCCCGTACGCGAAGGAGGCCACGGCGGCCGCCGTGTACTCGCCGATCCCGGGCAGGGCCAGCAACTGCGCGTGCTCGCGCGGTACGTCGCCCCCGTGCCGCTCCGTTATGGCGACGGCCGCGCCGTGCAGGCGCAGGGCCCGGCGCGGGTAACCGAGGCGGCCCCAGGCGCGGACGGCCTCACCCGGGGCGTCGGCGGCGAGGTCGGCGGGCCGGGGCCAGCGGGCGAGCCACTGCTCGTAGACCGGCCGGACCCGGTTGACGGGGGTCTGCTGGAGCATGAACTCGCTGACCATCACCCCCCAGGGGCCGGCCTCGGGGCGGCGCCAGGGCAGGTCGCGGGCGTGTGCTTCGAACCACGCGATGACGGGGGAGTGCAGCGCGGTGGTGGGAATGGTTGCAGTCATGGCAGACGGCATCCTGGCACGTTTCGGGCCCGGGGGGAGTCGTGTCGGCTCCCGGGCCCGCTGCCCGTCCGTGTTCTAGCGGGCCGGGTCCGGGCCGGTGATCAGGACGGCCGTGCGGCCGCCACTGGTCCGCGCGGCGGCGACGACCCTGGTCACCGGGCCGGCGAGGGCGAGCGCGGCGAGCGCGGCGAGGCTCGCGCCCAGCAGCAGGCCCATGGCCACGTCGTGCGGGTAGTGGACACCGACGAAGACGCGGGAGAAGGCCATCAGCAGGGCCAGCGGTACGGTCAGCAGCACCAGCTCGCGCACGGTCAGCGCCAGCGCCACGGCGGCCGCGCCCGCGATGGTGGCGTGGTTGCTGGGGAACGACCAGTCGCCGGTGGCCGGGCACGTGATCAGCGAGGCCGCCGCCCCGGCCACGGCCCGGCACGGGCGCTCCTCGTCGACGGTGGACTTCACCAGCTCGGAGGCGACGTAGGCCAGGGCGGTGACGAAGGGGGCGAGGACCGCGAGCGCCACCGTGCGGGGGGCGCGGGCGCCGCGCGCGCGCCACCACACGGCTATGAAGAGGGCGCCGAAGACGAGCAGCCCGTACTCGGTGAAGAACTCGAACGCCGATTGCGCCCAAGCGGGGGTCGAGTGGGCGAAATCGGTGACGTCGAGGTAGAGACCGGAGCTGTCCATGGTGACTGAAGGTATCCAAATCGGAATAACGTCCTCATCAGCCCCCCTCCCCTCCTTCGCCCCGCAGGATGATCATCGGCAAAACAAGCCGTGTACCCGGCATGTGGGCACTGATCGCGCCCCGAACTCTCGTAAGGTTCCGTCCGTGGGATCTCTGCGCAATCCGGTCGGGCCGCTCCCCTCCTCCATCTACTGGCGACGGAGGGCCGTGCTGGCGTCCGTTGCCGCGCTCCTCGCGATGCTCGCCGTATGGACCGTCAGTTCCGGTGCGGGCAAGTCGAGTACCAACGGCAAGGGCCAGGGCGGCTCCGGTCCCGTCACCCAAATCACCCCCGGACCCTCGGGTTCCGGGCCGGCGATCAGTCAGGCCCCGGGCGGGCGCGGCGAGTCGGGCTCGGGCGGCTCCGGCGCCTCGGGCGGGAGCGCCGGCACCGGCACGGGCTCCGACCCCGGCGCGAGCCCCGGCACGGGCAAGAACGGCGAACCGGGCGCCGAGCCCGGCGGCGCCGACCAGGGCGGGGCGGGCGGCGCAGGCGGCTCCTCGGCGGGCCAGGTCGTCCCGGCCGACTCGCCGGTGCCCACGTGCGCGCCCGGTGCGCTGCAGTGGGAGGTCAAGAGCGTGAAGAACGAGTACGAGGCGGGCGAGAAGCCGCGCCTCGAACTCATCGCGCGCAATGTCTCGGGCACGACCTGCAAGGTCGATCTCGGCCCGAAGCAAGCCGTGCTGACGATCACCCAGGCGAGCAACGCCAAGCCGGTCTGGTCCTCGGCGGACTGCCCGGAGGGCGCGGGCAACGTGTTCTACCGGGTCCCCTCGCAGGGCGAGACCAGGCGGACCCTGGACTGGGACCGCCACTTCAGCGAGGCGACCCAGTGCCAGTCGCCTCCGGCGGGGGTGGCGGCGGCGGACACCTACGTGGTGGAGGTCAAGTCCCCGGGGATGCCGGTGACCAATACCTCGTTCGTCCTGAAGCCGGAGTAGCGGCAGTAGCCGGAGCAGCCGGAGCCGGACGGAACCGAGGGGCCGGACCGCCTACGGGCGGTCCGGCCCCTCCCGCGTTCAAGGCCTAGACGTACCGCTCCAGGATGGAGGACTCCGCCAGCCGGGACAGCCCCTCGCGGACGCTGCGCGCACGCGCCTCGCCGACGCCGTCGACCGTCTGCAGATCGTCCACCGACGCCGCGAGCAGCTTCTGCAGCCCGCCGAAGTGCTCCACCAGCCGCTCGATGATCGCCCCGGGCAGCCGCGGAATCTTCGCCAGCAGCCGGTACCCGCGCGGGGACACCGCCGAGTCCAGGGTCTCCGGCGAGCCCGTGTATCCGAGGGCCTTCGCCACGATGGCCAGCTCCAGCAGCTCCGGATGCGTCAGCGCGTCCAGCGCCGGCAGCGCCTCGTCCACCGTGCGGGAACGCTTCGCCGTCGGCTCCGGCACGTAGTCCCGGATGACGAGCTCCCGCTCCTGCTCGATCCCGACCGTCAGCTCGTCGAGCTGGAGGGAGAGCAGCCGGCCGTCCGTGCCGAGCTCCACCACGTACTCCGCGATCTCCGTCGCGATGCGCCGCACCATCTCCAGCCGCTGCGCCACCGCCGTGACGTCGCGGACCGTCACCAGGTCCTCGATCTCCAGCGCGGACAGCGTCCCGGCGACCTCGTCCAGGCGGAGCTTGTACCGCTCCAGCGTGGCCAGTGCCTGGTTCGCCCGCGACAGGATCGCCCCGGACTCCTCCAGCACGCGCCGCTCGCCGTCCACGTACAGCGCGATCAGCCGCATCGACTGCGAGACCGACACCACCGGGAAACCGCACTGCTTGGAGACCCGGTCCGCGGTCCGGTGCCGGGTGCCCGTCTCCTCGGTGTGGATCGACGCGTCGGGCACCAGCTGGACGCCCGCCCGCAGGATCTTGGTGATGTCCTTGTCCAGGATCAGCGCGCCGTCGAGCTTGCACAGCTCGCGCAGCCGGGTCGCGGTGAACTCCACGTCCAGCACGAAACCGCCCGTGCACATGGCCTCGACCGACTTGTCCATGCCGAGGACGATGAGCCCTCCGGTATTGCCGCGAACGATCCGTTCGAGCCCGTCACGCAGGGGCTGACCAGGTGCGACCGCGCTCAGTGAGGCGCGCATCATGGCGTCCTGCTTGGAGCCGGCGGCCGACTTCCCGGATGCTGCTGCCCCGTCCTTGGCTGCCACTGCACTCCTCCGGTCGCGGGATGTACCGCCTGCGTACGGCCGGGCGGACCATCCCGAAGTCTACCGGCGCGGCCCCGGCGCCCGCCGTCCCTTGGCCGGGCCGGTCCGGGGAGCACTCCGTCCGGGCCCACTGACCTGCTGTGGAGGGCCGGCCGGAGCGCTTCCGGGGTGCTCCCGGAGCGCTACTGGCCCGCGGCGGCTTCCTTGGCGTCCTTCGCCGGCGTGCGCGACCGCCCGCGCGGCAGGACCCGTAGGGCGTCGCCCATGTCGGCGACCTCGGTCACCTTCATGCCCGCCGGGACCTTCCCCGGGTCCACCGGCACCAGCGCGTGCGTGAAGCCGAGCCGGAACGCCTCCGCGAGCCGCCGCTGCACGCCCGTCACGCGCCGGACCTCGCCCGCGAGGCCGACCTCCCCGATGGCGACCAGGTTCTTCGGGAGCGGTACGTCACTGGCGGCCGAGGCCAGCGCCAGCGCGACGGCCAGGTCGGCGGCCGGCTCGGTCAGCTTCACCCCGCCCACGGTCGCGGTGTAGATGTCCCGCTTGCCGAGCGCCGTGATCCGCCCGCGCTGCTCCAGCACCGCCAGCATCATCGAGACGCGCGAGGTCTCCAGTCCGGAGGTGGTGCGGCGCGGTGAGGGGATCTGCGAGTCGACCGTCAGCGCCTGCACCTCGGCGACCAGCGGGCGCTTGCCCTCCAGGGTCACCGTCAGGCAGGTGCCGGGGACGGCCTCGGCGCGGCGGGTCAGGAACAGCCCGCTCGGGTCGGCGAGCCCGTTGATGCCCTCGTCGGTGAGCTCGAAGCAGCCGACCTCGTCCGTGGTGCCGTACCGGTTCTTCACGCCGCGTACGAGGCGCAGCCGCGCGTGCCGGTCGCCCTCGAAGCTCAGGACCACGTCGACCAGGTGCTCCAGCAGGCGGGGACCGGCGATCGCCCCGTCCTTGGTGACGTGGCCGACCAGCAGCGTGGACATCCCGCGTTCCTTGGAGGCGCGGATCAGTGCCCCGGCCACCTCCCGGACCTGCGCCATGCCGCCGGGTGCGCCGTCGATCTCGGGGGAGGCGACCGTCTGTACGGAGTCCATGATCAGCAGCGAGGGCTTCACGGCGTCGAGGTGCCCGAGCACGGCGGACAGATCGGTCTCGGCGGCCAGGTAGAGGTGCTCGCTGAGCGCGTTGATCCGGTCGGCCCGCAGCCGCACCTGGCTCGCCGACTCCTCGCCCGTGACGTACAGCGTGCGGTGCTCGTCGGAGGCGGCCTTCGCCGCGACGTCGAGCAGCAGCGTGGACTTGCCGACGCCCGGCTCGCCCGCGAGCAGGACGACCGCGCCGGGGACCAGCCCGCCGCCCAGCACCCGGTCCAGCTCGCTCACGCCCGTGCTGCGCGCGGTCGCGGTCCGCACGTCGACCTGCCCGATCGGCACGGCGGCCGTGGTGACCCGGCCGGCCGCGGTGGTGCGCACGGCGGGCGAGCCGCCGAGCTCCTCGACGGTGCCCCAGGCCTGGCACTCGGGGCACCGGCCGAGCCATTTGGCGGTGGAGTACCCGCACTCGGTACAGCGGTAGGACGGCCGGTCCTTAGCGGATGAACGAGATGTACGGGCAGCCATGCGGCCCACCGTAGCCGCCGCCACCGACAGCCCGGCGTACACGCCGTGGCGTGCACCGTCAGGGACGCCGTCAGCACGGCGCCGATCTGTTCACCCGTAAGGGCTAAAACTGGTGAAGGCTTCCGGAGCGCCACCGGCGCGCCGCCTACGGTCGCCAAGTGAACAGCAGCAACCAGGGACACCCCGCTCCGCGCACCGGCGCACACCGGGCGCACGGGCGCACGCCCCCCGAGGCGACCAGGGTGGAGCAGCCGCCACCGTTCCGGTACGAGCCCTACCTGGACGGGCTGTTCACGTACTGCCTCTCGGTCCTGTGCGACCACGACACCGCCACCGACGTGCTCGGCGACGTCCTCGCCGTGGCCGACCGCCATCCCGGCCGCTGCCCCGACGAGGGGGACCGGCGGGCCTGGCTCTACGCCCTGGCGCGCTGGGCCTGCCTGCGCACGCTCGCCGAGCGGCGGCGTACGCGCTACGGGTACGGGGGAGCGCATTCCGCCCGGCGTGCACCGGAGCACACCAACCCCGGCCGTGCGCCGGATCCCGCCACGGCGAGCGCCGACGCGAACGCGGCGGCGAACGCCGCGGCGGCCGGCCTCGGTGGTCCCGGCCCCGGCGGCCCCGGCGGCCCCGGTGGTCCCGGCCCCGGCGGGCTCGACGTGTCCGCCTACCGCCGCACCGAGCTCGCCCGCCTCGCCTGGCCGGAGGCCGCCGGAACCAGTCCCGAGCAGCGCGAGGCGCTCGAGCTCGCAGTCCGCCACCGCCTCGGCGTCCCCGAACTCGCCGCCGTCCTCGGTACGCCCCCGGCCGCCGCCCGCGAACTGCTCTCCGGCGCCGCCTGCGAGGTGGAGCGCACCCGCGCCGCCCTCGCCGTCGTGGAGACGGGCAACTGCCCGACCGTGTCCCGGCTCGCCGTCGACGGGGGCGACGGCGGCGAAGGCGGGGGAGACGGGAACCTGCTCCTCTCCTCCTCGCTGCGCGCCGAGCTCGTCCGCCACGTCGACGACTGCCCGCGCTGCCGCCGCGTCGCCGAACGCGTGGGCGCCGGCGCGCCCTGGCCCGGCTCGGGCGGCATCAACACGGCCGCCCTCCCGCTGGTCCCGGCCCCGCGCACCGCCGTCCGCGCCGCGATGCTCCGCTCCGGCGGCCGCCGGGGCGCCGGGACCGGACCGCGCTTCGACCGCACCGGCTTTCCGATGGACCCCAAGGACCGCGCGGCCCGCCGCGACCGGCTGCGCACCCGCGCCGTGACCACCACCGTCGTCGCCACCGTCGTCGCGGCTCCGGTGCTGGCGCTGTGGGCGGCCTACCGCGGCGCCCCGAGCACCGGGGAACCCGTCGGCAACGGCTCCACCCGCATCTCCGCGAGCGAGGCGGAACTCCCGCAGGCCCGCACCGACGGCCGCCCGCTGACGGCCTACGAGAACGCGGGCAACGCCGCCGTCACCACCGACGGCCCCGACTTCGCCCCGGACGGAGCCGCCCCCGACGTCTCCGTGGAGGTCATCAGCAGCGGCGCGCCACCGAGCTCCACCCCCGGCGCTCCCGGAGCCCCGGGCCGGCTGACCGCGACCGCCTCCACCCGCGGAGCGACCACCCTGCTCACCCTCACCGCGTCGGGCGGCGCCCCGGTCGAGTGGCGGCTGTGGTCCGACGCCCCGTGGCTGCGCGCCAGTACGACCTCCGGCCGGCTGGCGCCAGGAGAATCGGTCACCCTACGGATCACCGTGGACTCCGGAGCCCAGCCCGTAGGGGCCTGGAGCGCCCGGGTCGGCGTGGACCCGGGCGGCGCGGTGATCTCCATCCGGGGCCGGGGCCGCCCGGCACCCACTCCGCCCGGTCCGCAGCCCACCCCGCCCGAGCCGCAGCCGACTCCCACGCCCACCCCGACGCCCACACCCACGCCGACCCCCACCCCGGAGCCGACACCCACGCCGACACCCACGCCGACGCCGAGCCCCTCGGACGGGGCCACACCGGCGCCGGACCCGACCCCGGCGCCCTAGGCGGCGGGGCCGGGGGTGGGATCGGCCGGGTGCGGGGCCATCGGCAGCAGCGAGGAGAGCCGCGCCTCGCAGAGCCGTACGAGCTCCTCGTACCCCTCCTCGCCCATCAGCTCCGTCAGCTCGGCGCGGTACGACTCGTACACCGGCTTGCCGGCGCCGTGCGCGGACGTGGCCGAGGTGCACCACCAGTGCAGGTCGTGGCCGCCCGGCCCCCACCCGCGCCGGTCGTACTCGCCGATCGACACCTGCAGGACGCGGGTGTCGTCGGGTCGGTCGATCCACTCGTAGGTCCGTCGGATCGGAAGCTGCCAGCACACGTCCGGCTTGGTCTCCAGCGGCTCCTGCCCGCCGCGCACCGCCAGGATGTGCAGGGAACAGCCGGCCCCCGCCGGGAAACCGGGCCGGTTCAGGAAGATGCAGGCGCCGTCCCAGCGGCGGGTCTGCTTCTCCCCGTCGTCGTCGTGCTGCGTCCACCCGGTCTCGCTGCCGACGTCGTGGAACTGCCACAGCTCCGGCGTCAGCCGCGCCACGTTCTCCGCGACCCGCTTCTCGTCGTCCTCGTCTGAGAAGTGCGCGCCGAGCGTGCAGCAGCCGTCGTCCGCGCGGCCCGCCTGGATGCCCTGGCAGCCGCTGCCGAAGATGCAGGTCCAGCGGGAAGTGAGCCAGGTCAGGTCACAGCGGAAGACCTGCTCCTCGTCGGCGGGGTCCGGAAACTCCACCCAGGCCCGAGCGAAATCGAGCCCCTTCTCGTCCGCCCGGGCGGCGGCCTTGGCACCCTTGGCGGCCTTGCCGGCCTTGGTCTTGGACTTGTTGGCCTTCTTCGTATTTGGCACAAACCCCAGCCTAAGCGCCCCTTACTCCACCCCTACGCCTTTGGACCAGTAGCGTTTCCCCTCATGAGACTCGGTGTCCTTGATGTGGGTTCGAACACGATCCATCTGCTGGTGGTGGACGCACACCCCGGTGCGCGCCCCCTGCCCGCGCACTCGCACAAGGTGGAACTGCGGCTTGCGGAGCTGCTCGACGTACACGGCGCGGTGACGCCCGAGGGCGTCGAGCGGCTGGTTTCCGTCATCGGGGACGCGGTGCAGGCCGCCGAGGACAAGGGGTGCGAGGACGTACTCCCCTTCGCGACGAGCGCGGTACGGGAAGCCACGAACGCCGACGAGGTCCTGGCCCGGGTCAAGGCGGAGACGGGCGTGGACCTCCCCGTCCTCAGCGGTGACGACGAGGCCCGCCTGACGTTCCTCGCGGCGCGGCGCTGGTGCGGCTGGTCGGCGGGCAAGCTCCTGCTCCTGGACATCGGCGGAGGCTCGCTGGAGATCGCGTACGGCATCGACGAGGACCCGGACGCGGCGGTCTCGCTCCCGCTGGGCGCCGGACGCCTGACGGCGGGCTGGCTCCCGGGCGACCCGCCGGACCCGGCGGACATCCGGGCCCTGCGGCGCCACGTACGGGCCCAGATCGCCCGCAAGGTCGGCGTGTTCAGCCGCTTCGGGACGCCGGACCGGGTGGTGGCCACCTCGAAGACCTTCAGGCAACTGGCCCGGATCGCGGGCGCGGCCCGCTCCGCGGAAGGCCTCTACGTCCAGCGGGACCTGACCCGGAAGTCGCTGGAGGAATGGGTCCCGAGACTGGCGGCGATGACCACCGCCCAGCGCTCCGCCCTGCCGGGCGTCTCCGAGGGCCGCTCCAACCAGCTCCTCGCGGGAGCGCTGGTGGCGGAGGGCGCGATGGATCTCCTCGGGGTCGACGCGCTGGAAATCTGCCCCTGGGCCCTGCGAGAAGGCGTCATCCTCCGCCGCCTGGACCACCTCGGAAGGTCGACTCCGGTCGGCGTCTGACCGTGCCGCGCCGTTGCGCCTCAAGCGCCGGCGGGGCTGGGGTGTGTCGGGGCTCGGTGGCTGCGGGTGGGGGGTCGGTGCCGGGGGCGGGGTGGGGTGTCGGCCTGGACTGCATGATTTAGGCGCCCTGTCCTTTGCTTCG